>DOEX01000165.1 GCA_003532515.1 Anaerolineaceae bacterium
AAAGTGGTTGTGCTGGCCGGGGGCGTTGGAGGGGCAAAATTAGTCTTTGGACTGGATCGCGTTCTTGCCCCTGGAAATCTAAGCGCTATTATCAATACCGGCGATGATTTCACCCATTTTGGCCTGAAAATTTGCCCGGATATCGATTCAGTTTGTTATTCGCTAGCTGGATTGGCGAATATTACCTATGGTTGGGGATTGGAAGCGGAAACGTGGAATGTGGCTGATGCATTGGAAGCGCTGGGAGCGCCGACCTGGTTTCAACTGGGTGACCGCGACCTGGCTACTCATCTGGAACGTACTCGCCTGTTAGACCAGGGTAGGCAGCTCAGCCAGGTTGTGGCTGATTTTTGTGCCCGTTGGGGAATTATGAGCCACCTTCTACCCATGAGTGATGAGGATGCCCCAACCCTGATCGAGACCAAAGCTGGAGCGGTTTTGCCTTTTCAGGATTATTTTGTGAGAGAAAATGCTGAACCTGAAGTCAAGCGGATTCTCTTGCATGGTGGAGCGGAACCAACACTTTTACCAGAAGCTCTTCTTGCTATCCAACAGGCGGACCTGGTGGTGATTGCTCCTTCCAACCCCTGGGTGAGCATCGATCCGATTTTGGGTATCAACGGAATCAGAGAAGCTTTGAAAGAAAAATTCATTGTTGCTGTGTCTCCAATAATCCAGGGTAAAGCGATTAAGGGTCCTGCAGCAAAGATGTTTGCTGAACTGGGCATTGAACCCTCCAGTCTGGCTGTTTTGAACCACTATGAGGACTTGCTCGATCTCTTTGTTTATGATGCCAGTGAAAAGCCAATGTTCACTTCAGATATCCCAAAAGGCTTAGAGACCATCCAACTTCAGACTATCATGACTGATGAAGCCGATAAAATTGGGCTTGCCAGCGCTATACTGGAATACTACCTCTCTCAGAATGGAGCCAAATGACTTTGTGGGCTGTGCTTCCCGTCAAACCGTTGACAAAGGGGAAGTCACGTTTGCATGGTTGCCTGAATGCCGAAGAAGTTACATCGCTCAATTGCTGTCTTTATGAAGAGACTTTCAACAAGCTCAAGACGTGCACAGAGATCGATCGTATCCTGGTTGTGAGCCAGGACGAGAAAGTGCTGGATTATGCCCGCCAAATGGGTGGCGTCGCACTAAAAGAGAACCAGCAAAGCAGCCTGAATGAAGCCGTCTCGCAAGCACTCGCCTTTATTCTTGAAGATGACCCTGGCATGGTGTTGATCGTCCCGGCTGATTTGCCCTGGATGACATCAGAAGATTTATCAGATCTGATTGCACTGCGCCAGGATGGACAATTCATGACCATCATTCCTGATCAGCGCCAATGGGGAACGAATGCGATCTTTATCAGTCATCCCACCTTGCTTACTCCACAATTTGGGAGACATTCATTTCAAAAACATGCCCAGCAAGCCGCCATTCGATCAGCTAAATTGGTCGTTTGGTTAAACAAAAACATCCAAAGGGATCTCGATACCCCTCAAGATTTGCTATTCTATAATAAAATTAACATCAATTCAATCCATATATTAGCTGAGTAGAAAGGACTCCTCACCATGTTCGAAAAAGTTGCTCTATACCTCCAGGATGCCCACGATTTGCGCGACGGTCTTGATATTGTTAAATACGCAGAAGAAAAAGGTTTTCATTCTGTTTGGCAAGCCGAAAGCCGGCTTGTGCGCGATGCCATCGTGCCCATGGCGGCTTACGCAGCCGTAACCGAGAAAATCAAGGTCGGTTCTGCGGTCATCAATAACTGGACCCGCAATATTGGCTTGTTGGCTTCCACCTTTCTGACCATGGATGATCTCGCACCAAACCGCATTATCTGTGGCATTGGCGCCTGGTGGGATCCGTTGGCAAAAAATGTCGGCATTAACCGCACCAAACCGCTGAAGGCAATGGAAGAAACCATCACCATTTTACGCAGGCTTTTAAATATGGAAAACGTAACCTTTGAAGGTGAATTCGTCCAGGTAAAAGGCATCGAACTGGATGTTGTGCACGGTCGCCGCGAGCCCCGCAATGTACCGATCTATATTGGCGCAACCGGTGGCAAAATGATTGAAATGACCGGTCGAATTGCTGATGGCATTGTTATGAACTATTGTGTACCTGTGGAATATAACGACTATGCCCTGGAACAACTGGATAAAGGTCTGAAAGAATCCGGACGAAAGATGGAAGATTTTGACCGCCCGCAGTTAGTAGTTTGCTCGGTGGACGAAGACCACGACAAGGCGATTGATACCACCCGCGAATTGCTCACCCAATACCTGGCACAGCAGCCCCATATTGCCCAGGCATCTGGCGTTTCGAAGGAAGTCGTTGCGAGTATCCAGGCGATTTTAGGCTGGCCAGCCACCCACGAACAAATCCAGGCTGCCAAACACCTGGTACCCGAAGATTTAATCCACCGCATCACTGCCAGTGGAACTCCAGATGAAGCCCGCGCGAAAGTGCAGGAATATATCGATCATGGTTGTACCTGCCCAATTCTTTATGGTGTTGGCGGCAATACCAAGCTTTTGATCGATACATTTACAAAAGAGAGTTAATGGAAAAATTACCTGGCAGCAGAGGCTGCTACGTTTGCGGGAGGGAAAACCCGATTTCTTTGAAACTGAATTTTTACGTCAGTGAAAATGGTGATGTTTTATCCGAATTCAGTTTTTCTGAGAACTACGCTGGCTATCCGGGGATGGTCCACGGAGGCAACATAGTCGCGGTCTTGGACGAAACAGCTGGCAGAGCGGTCACAACCGATGATCCGGACTGTTTTATGGTCACAAGCGAATTGAAAGTAAAATACCTCAAACCTGTGCCGACCAACACTCCCCTGGTTTCGGTTGGAAAGCAAGTGAAAAAACGCGGCAGATTGGCAGTTGGACACAGTGAAATTCAAACGAAAGATGGTGTTGTACTGGCAACCTGCGAAGCTTTTTTCGTAGAAGTTACAGAACAATTGTCCCAGGGAGGCAACCTGGAAGAATCCGGGTGGAAGGTGTATCCAGATGACTGAGGAAAAAATGCAATATAAGCGACCCGCTTCCTTAGCGGAAGCATTACTATTGAAACAGGAATTCGGCGACCACGCAAAATTCTTGTTTGGTGGGGACTTCCAACCCAAGTTAGAGGAAAACCTGGAGGTCTTGATCGATCTACAGGACTCCGGTCTGGACGAGGTCGAATGGAATGAGAATGGCTTGCGAGTTGGTGGACTCACCACCCTGAAAAGCCTGGAGGAAAACCTGGGGCTGGCTGATTTCGGTGAAGCTCTCAGCATCGAGTTTGGTCTGAATGTACGCAACAGCCTCAGCCTCAGCAACTTTTTGGCTCATACAAACGGACGATCACCGGTTTTATGTTGTCTGCTTGCCTTGGGAGCCAAAGTTCTGGAGCTTAATCAGCCAAACCTAGTTAGTCTGTTCGATTATGTGACATCGAATAGACAAAACCGTCCAGTGATCGAAATGCAACTACCTGCCCAAAACCAGCTTGCTTTTGATAGCGTTGGCAGAAGCCCTAAAGACTTGCCGATTGTTTGTGTTGCAGTTGGAAGTGCCAATGATGGTGAGATAAACGTTGCAGTTGGCGGCACTGTGGAAATCAAGCCCGGATTCAAAATGTTGAACCTCGATGACGATGGACAGGATGGAATCATAGCATTGTTGGCAGGGGCGGAAGATGAATGGGCCAGCGCGGAGTATCGCCAGGAGGTTGGAGGGGTGCTGCTTTCAAGAACGCTGCAAAAACTGCATTTACAGGCAGGAAATCAGGAGGCGAAATGAAACTTACCCTTCGCATTAATCAAAAAGATTTCCAGATCGAAGTCAGACCAGAAGAGAAGCTGCTTGGTGTTTTACGCCAGCTCGGTTTCCTGGGGGCAAAATCCGGTGGCTGTGTCAAAGGCGAGTGCGGTGCCTGTACGGTTTTGATGGATGGAAATCCCATCAACAGCTGTATGTTTTTTGCCGTGCAAGCCCAGGGACATGAAATTGAGACTATCGAAAATGCTGGTCAACACCCTCAGCAGGGTTGGAAGCAGACTGATGGCTATTCCATCCTTCAACAGGCGTTTATTGAGAGCGGTTCTGTGCAATGTGGTTACTGTACTCCGGCAATGATCCTGGCGGCAAAAGCCTTGCTGGATAAGAATCCAGACCCAACAGAAGCGGAAGTGCGGGATGCCTTGTCTGGCGTGTTATGTCGTTGTACGGCTTACGTGAAACCGGTGCAGGCGATATTGGCTGCTGCTGAAAAAATCCGTAGACTGGCAGGTTTAGATGGCACTGCTACTGACTCTTCAATCTACGAACCGGAAATTTTCACGCTGGATCAGCGAGAAGCAACCGCTACGATCGGCAAGTCCGAAGTAAAACTTGATGCTGCCAAATTGGTGCAAGGAAAACCTGCATTTACCGCCGACTGGCAGTTGCCTGGCATGCTATATGCCAAAGTTTTGGCTTCTCCTTATGCTCATGCACGAATTAAGAGCATCGATGCCAGCCTCGCGAAAGCCCTGGAAGGGGTGGCAGCGGTATTAACCTGGGAAGATCTGCCCCGTGTCGTGCATTCGACTGCTGGTCAATCTGACCCTATTCCGGGACCCCTGGATATGTTCTCATTGGATAACAAAGTCCGCTTCGTTGGTGACCGTGTTGCCATGGTTGCCGCGGAAACTCTGGAGATCGCCGAAAAAGCGCTCAGCCTGATCAACGTTGAATATGAAGAACTGCCTCCCATTATTGATGTGCGTGAGGCGATGAAACCGGGATCACCAGTCATTCATGACGAAATTGAATATGTGAACTTTGCCGACTCGGACCCAACCATTAACCTGGCAGCCAAAATCCGCATTGATATCAACGATGTGGAAAAAGGATTTGCTGAAGCAGACCGCATTTTTGAGGAAGAATATTGGGTCCCCAAAGTTCAGCAAGCTCATATTGAACCGCATGTGACCCTGACCTGGTGGGATGAAGACGACCGCCTGGTCGTTCGCACGAGCACGCAGGTGCCTTTCCACGTGCGCCGTATGATTGCGCCTGTGATTGGATTGCCGGTCAAGCGCATCCGGGTAATCAAGCCGCGCATCGGGGGTGGCTTTGGCAACAAACAGGAAGTCTTAATTGAAGATGTTGCTGCCCATCTGACCATAGCGACGGGCAGACCAGTGCTCTATGAGATGACCCGGGAAGAAGAATTTATTGCCTCCCGTTCAAGGCATCCAATGCACATTCGAATGAAAACCGGCGTCAAGAATGACGGCACAATGACTGCAAATGAGATGTACGCACTTTCAGATACCGGCGCTTACGGCTGTCACGCCCTCACAGTAACCGGCAATACCGGGCAGAAATCGATGGGTCTGTACGTTGGTGATGGTGAGTATCGCCTGAAACCAAACATCCGTTTTTATGCTGACATTGTCTACACCAACACTCCTCCCTCCGGAGCTTACCGGGGTTACGGTGTACCTCAGGGTTATTGGCCTCTCGATCGTCATCTGGAGATGATTGCCCGGGAACTGGGTTTGGATCCACTTGAATTCCGTTTGAAAAATGCGCTCAGACCGGGTGAATTCCAGCCTTTCAGCACTGCCTGGAATGAAGGACGCGAACCTGTACCTGAAATCGTGACAACAGTTGGATTGGAAGAGTGCGTCTGCAAAGGTAGGGCTGCGATCGGCTGGGACGAAAAATTTGGTAACGAAGCCTGGCATACGATTGCCGGCAAGCCACACTTGCGTCGCGGGATTGGTGTTGCTACAGTCATGCAAGGCACGGCTATTCCTTACCTGGATATGGGCGGTGCGCATATCAAAATCAATGATGATGGCAGCTTCAACCTGATGGTTGGCGCTACTGATCTTGGAACAGGCAGTGACACTGCTTTGGCTCAAATTGCGGCAGAAGTGTTAGGTGTGAAGGTTGACGATGTGATCGTGACCTCTTCTGACACGGATACAACGCCCTTTGATGTTGGAGCTTACGCCTCTTCAACCACCTACATATCCGGAACCGCAGTAAAGAAGGCTGCAGAAAAAGTTGCCAAGCGCATAAAAGAACGGGCAGCCGCAATTTTTGATGATCGAGGATTCGAATATACTCCACAAGACGTCGTCTTAAGGGATAATAAGGCGATTGCACCCAATGGTGAGCGGGTGAGCCTGTCAGAAATCGCTTTGGATTCACTACATTGGCGCAAGCAAGAGCAGATCATGGACAGTGCTTCTTTCGTTTCACCCAACTCCCCACCTCCTTTTGCAGCTCAATTTGCGACAGTTTTAGTCGATATTGAGACTGGACAGATCACGGTTGAGGATTTGATCATGGCAGTCGATTCTGGTGTGATCATCAACCCGATCTCGGCATCAGGACAGATTGAGGGTGGCATTGCCCAGGCGTTAGGATACGGGGTTTGTGAAGAAATGGTCTATGATGAAAAAGGTCAACCAAGAGAAAGAGACCTGGTTGATTATCACATATTCAGAGCTGATGAGATGCCAAACATTCGCTCACTCTTCGTGCAAACCTACGAGGAGACCGGTCCGTTTGGAGCAAAGGCTGTGGCTGAGATACCTCTGGATGGCGCTGCCCCGGCAATCGGCAATGCTGTCCTGGATGCCTGCGGGGTGAGCATTCTGGATAATCCTGTTACTCCTGAAAAAATCTGGCGTGTCTTGAAGAACAAGTGAGATGTAGATGGAAAAAGGTAACTATCAGAAAAAATCGTCCGATCGAATTTACGTAACAGGTCACATCAATCCGGATACTGACTCGATTGCCTCCGCGATTGGTTATGCCTGGTTGCTCAGTGAACGCGATGGTGAACCAACGGTTGCCAGTCGAGCTGGTGCGGTTAATATGCAAACCTCGTTTGTGTTGAAGACTCTCGGAATGGAGCCGCCTTTGTTACTGACGGATGCCAGCCCACGCTTCGATTCGGTCATGCG
>DOEX01000021.1 GCA_003532515.1 Anaerolineaceae bacterium
GGGAGAGGTCGACTACTTCATCGATCCAGCCATCAGAGAGACCGTTCCAACCGCAGCCGTAGCTGTTTCCGGAAGGATTGAGGTTGGTGCAGTTCTGTGAATCCAGGATTTCCCAGTTTGTACCGTCCACAGAGGCAGAGATATAAGCGTAGTCATAGTCCTCTTCGAGGTCATACCAGGTGTTAAAACGCAATTCTGCATGACCGCTGACCTGGCTGAGGTCAAACTCACGCGTCAGGCGCATGTTGGATTCATCGCCAAGGTTTGACCAAAAAAAGTATTCGCCCGAGCTTGGGTCAGTGAAAGGCAAAAGGCTGACCACTTCGCTGCCAGTGAACTCCAGGGAATAAGTACCTGGACAGGCGAGCGTGATGTAATCCACACCATATTGATAGACATCGCCGGTAATCGCTGACGGACATTCATAATAGGTTTTGTCATTGTCTATTGAATAAGGGGAGTACGTAATGTAATCGTACCGCTTGTTTTCAATGCCTGTATCCTGGAGCATATTTGCTACAGCCCAATCGGCAAAAAATTCATTGCCGGTATACACCTTCCCGGTTGTCGGATTTTGTATGCCTAATTCAGTAAAAATTGCATCCAGGCTGGCGAAACCATTTTCGTCATGACTGACGAAAGCTTTGGTGGCATCCTCGCCAAAGCGATCAAGAAAATAGACCATAAACAGGAAGCTGGCACCATAGTGAGGACCGTTTTCACCGACATCTCCACCCCAATCGTTCAATTGCATGTCAGCGTTGCGCATGTATTCCCAGTCGAAACCACCGGTATCAAAGCCATTGACGTGTTCTGCTAACATCGAAAAACCTTCATTCACCCAGGATTCCTCGTTTTTGTCCTGGTACCAGTGGATCATATGCTGAAACTCGTGTGCCATTGTTCCATAGATGTAAGAATCGTTTAAGGGAACATTGTCTGAACTGAGTAAAAACATCTCATGAGCGTTAGAAAAAGGGTGTGCGTCCGGATGTAATTCATCTGCGGAGGAGAAATAGCCAGCCAGGGAATTTCCGAGACCGCCAGCGTACAGAACGTAAAAACGTGAGTCGCCATCCACGCCAGGGTTCCATTCCTGACCAAAGAATTCACGGTTGGTGGGGATGATCTCCTGGTCAAAGGTGCTGGCGAGTCGATCCAGGTCAGACTGGTTGAACTCAACTCCATCTTCGATCCAGAAGTAAATATTGTCTCCGACATACTGGAGCGTTGCATTGACTTTGAAGTTTTCGTTGGTGTCTGTATTTGAAGCCCAAAAATCTTTTTGTGCGCCAACATTGTAAGGTGCGCTCTCATCAGTCAATACCTCTGGAACGCCTGGCTTCCCACCCAATCTGCCCACCAGATCGATCGGGTCGTTAATGGGAACGATGTTCTCATTAAGCACACGAAGCGTCTCATGAGCCTGGTCTAACTGATCTGGTTCAAGATTGATCGTTCCAGGGTCAATTGTAACTTCCGGGGTGGGCTCGCTGGACCAGGTCTCGGTCCAGGGTTCGGGCATGGTGAAATCAGACTGTTCTACATTGGTTGATACTCTGGAAATGAAAACGCCAGCAGCAGCCAGGCAAAGACAGCATAGGCATAGGAACAGTGCAATTAAAACGATCGCGATGATCGGAAGAGACTTGTTGGAATTCATAGACCCTCATACTTTCTGGTAATGTTTTACCCGGTTGATTATACAACCTCTTGTTTGAAGGATATTGTAAGCACAAGCTTGGACGGGTGGGATAGATTTTCTAGCTATTCAATTGTTTAGTTGTACGGTGGGGGCTTGGTGGAGAGCTCCGGTCAAATCGCGCACACGGCGAGGACGCCGGTGCGATCGAAACGCAATGACTTGGCGAGAACACCGGTGCCATCAGCGTTCAATCGGTTGGCGGATTGAGGACGGGTGAAGGCTCATTTTTTACCGAAGCTTCGGCGTCCTCAATACACACCTTCGGCGGTACTACGTCATGCCCAACAAAAACATCGTCTTGCCTTACGGTTGTGTCGTCTTTTCCTGCGTTGAAATCGTCTTCAGGTTACAATTTATCCGCTATGAAACGTTGTTATTTCTGGTCAAAAATTCGCCGAATGGTCAATTTATTGCTTCTATTTGTTGTCATGGCGCTCCTGTTCGTCTCTTCCAATATTCTTTACGATGGATCCTTATCTTCTCTTAGCAATTTGTACCGATGGGATGAATTTAACTATGTTTCCTGGGTGGTTTCTGCCCTGGTCGATAAGTTCTCGAATGCCACGCTGGGACTTGAGCACTTTATTGACGACGAAAGACAGGCTGAAATTGTATTGAAGTATCTTGATCAAATCGGAGAGGTGGAGGCACTTGAAAAGCGCCTGGAGGAACTAAATTCAGACCCCAACTTAAGGAAAAGAACCGGTGAGATAGCAGCCGTCGACAACCGCTTGCAAGAAGAAACCGAACGCATGCATCAATATGGACGAATTGCTGAATCGATCCTGCAAAACCAGACTGAAAGAAACCTTGTGGAAATGGGTTTCGGCGTTGGAGGGCAGATCCTTCCTCCTCTGCTCTTTAAAGTGACAGATCTACCTCTCAACCTGATAGTTTCGCCACGAGATAGCATCAGCACGCTGCGAAGCATCAGCTTGGAACCCGGCATGGATGCACTGGAGAAAGAAGCGCTTGAAGAAGCGGTTTTTGGGCAGTTTAACCTCTCTGGCCTGGTGGAGCCGGTCGGAGGCATTGGCGCGTACCCGACCATGGTCATGCGTACGCGCAGTATCAACTGGCTAACAGAGGTAATCGCCCATGAATGGTTCCATAATTACCTCAGTTTCTTTCCACTAGGCGTCAGGTATTTTGAAAACGACTCTCTTCGCTCGATCAATGAGACCACGGCCAACCTGGCAGGCAAAGAGGTGGGCAGACATGTTATGATCCGGTTCTACCCTGTCTATGTCAGTTTGTATTACCAGGCAGGTCGCGATCAGGCTACTGTGTTGCCTGAGGGAAGGCAGCAAGCTTTCAACTACCGCAAACAGATGCGGGAAACCCGGCTTGTGGTTGATTATCTGCTCTCAATAGGTCAAGTAGAGCAGGCTGAAAGTTACATGGAAGAGAGGCGAGAATTTTTCTGGCAGAATGGATACCGTATACGTAAGCTCAATCAAGCGTACTTTGCTTTTTATGGCTCCTACAATGACACTCCTGGAGGCGGGGCAGCTGGAAATGATCCTGTCGGTCCAGCGGTCCAGCAGTTGCGTGAACAGTCGACCGGTTTGAAAAATTTCATAGATAAAGTCAAACAGATCAAGTCATTCGAAGAATTAATATCAGAACTGGATTAGGGGAATTTTTTCCAGTTCCGGCTTTCTCTTCATATTCATTTATAATCAAGGCTTAACACACTGACAGAGATGAACATGGACGAAAATCAAATGATCTTTGGCGAGCTGCCAACTAACCCCCTCCTAATCGTGATTTCCGGACCTTCAGGGATCGGGAAGGACGCCGTCGTCGGGTTGCTGCGCAAGACCAATCTTGACACCCATTTTGTGATAACAATGAACTCCAGGGCTCCCAGACCTGATGAGGTTGAGGGTGTCGATTATTTTTTTGTCAGCCGGGAAGAGTTTGAAGAGAAAATCGCCAATGACGATTTGATCGAATATGCCAGGGTTTATTCGGACTATAAGGGCATACCCAAGTCCCAGGTAAAGGAAGCATTTGCTTCAGGAAAAGATGTGATCATGCGGCTGGATGTGCAGGGTGCGATGACAATTCGCAAACTGTGCCCCGATGCTATCTTGATCTTCCTGACTGCCAGCAGCCGTGAAGAGTGGATCAACCGCCTGCTGGAACGTCGTAGTGAGACTCCAGAAGAGCTTGAATTGCGTTTGTGTGTGGCGGCTAAAGAGTATGGGATGATTGATCAATTCGATTACCTGGTGGTAAATTCGGACAAGCATCTTGACCAGACTATATCCGATATCCAGGCAATCATCAAGGCAGAACACCTCAAGACTCACCCCCGAAAAGTTGATTTATGAACTATTTCCAATCTGACCAGAATCAACCTGAAAACCAGGTTCCACCTACGCCGCCGATTCCACGGTATCTCACAGGACCAAAACGTAGCAAGCCGATATTGACCTATGTGCTTGTTGGGCTGACTGTACTTTTTTACCTTGGCCAGGTGGCGGTAGAACAAATTTTTGGTTTTGATTTGCTGTTTTTCTTTTTGGGCAAGGTCAACGAGGCAATTTTGCTCGGTCAGGTCTGGCGTTTGTTCACTCCTGCGCTCCTGCACGCCTCGCCTCTACACCTTTTGGCAAACATGTATGCGCTTTACATGTTGGGACGTTCTTACGAGACCATCAACGGACATCTACGGTTCGTATTGCTGTACTTGATCAGTGCTTTTGGTGGCAATGTTTTATCCTTTGTCCTGGGGAAGTACAACTCACTGGGTGCATCGACGGCAACCTTTGGACTTCTGACTGCTGAGGCTGTTTTTATCTGGCAGAACCGGGATTTCTTTGCTAATCGTGGGCGATCCAACCTGATCAATATTGCCATGATCCTGGCTGTAAACCTGATGATCGGATTGAGTGCTGGGACGATGATCGACAACTGGGGACATTTGGGCGGTGCAATTGCCGGTTTGGTTTTTGCGTTCCTGGCTGGAACCCGTTGGCAGATTGATAGAGTCAATGGTATTCCAGCTTTTATGGACCAACGGACCAAGAAAGATGCCTGGCTTGCTTTTGGCCTGGTGTTTTTCGCCTTCGCAATCATAGCCGCCATTCCTTTTTTCAGCAGGTGAGAGGTTGATAGAGTGAAAGAATTCTTAAGTAAGGACGCTGAACTTTCTCAAAAATTGCTCATTGCAGAAGACCGACGATTTATACGCTCATTTTTAGAGGCAATAAGTCATAGTTGTGATTCCTGGTACTGGCTGATTGGACTGGTGGTGATTTGGGCAGCGACCGAAGAAACCCCCCGACAAATGGCGATTTTCACAGCATTTGGGCTGGTTTTGCTGGCAATTGTGGTGCTTGCTGCCAAGTTTCTGATCAAACGACCTCGCCCGGAGGGCGAATTTGGACAAATTTACCGTGTAACCGACCCTCATTCTTTTCCTTCAGGTCACGCTGCAAGGGCGATGGCGATTGCATTCATTTTCTCAACCATCGGGAACCCCTGGTTGACGATTGTTGTTTTTGTCTGGGCGATTTTGGTCGGCTATTCAAGGGTCGCCCTGGCGCTGCATTATGTCTCCGATGTGGTGGTGGGTTGGTTGATCGGATTGGTGAGCGGTTGGCTGGCGATGCTGCTTTTCCCGCATTTTATCAGGTTGGTTGGAGAGTTTTTTCCGTCGATTTTGTGATAATAGTTTCTGGCCGATAGCTGATAGGATTCGTGACATTCGGTTGGTTAAGGGACCATTTTAGGTCTTGCTGACAGACTCAACCCTAACCCCCGCTTTGCGGGCCCTCCCACTCCCACACGCTACGCTTGCGGGATCTTCGACTTAAGGGAGGGCTTTAGATCGATCGTGCCGGTCTCCTGACCGAGCACGAGATTTGACCAGAGGTCTCACTAAACCCAACACAGAAAAAAGTCGGAGTGAGACCGCACACATTCATAACTTTCAAATGCCTGATAGCGGCCTGATTCCGACTTGCGACTCCCCTGAAGAATAGCTCAAAAAAAGGAGACCAGCAATGGTCTCCTTTGTAAACTGTGCTTTATTTCTATGCCAAGATCAAACCGCTTTGAGCAGGAATGGTCAATTGATTTAAGGCGTTGTTTTCCACGGTATAGCTACTATCACCAATCTGATCCTGCAAAACAGTTTGGTCGGCGAAGGCTCCGTATAAGTTAATGTCAATCGTTTGCGGTCGATCGCTAGCG
>DOEX01000247.1:0-3070 GCA_003532515.1 Anaerolineaceae bacterium
GGCAAGATCAAGGCGATGTTCGATCAACGCCAGAAGCGTGTGACTAAAGCTCCTCCGTCCACACCAGTGGTTGTGATGGGTCTAAGCACTCTGCCTGAGGCAGGCGACCTCTTCCAGGTTGTACCAAGCGAAAAAGAAGGTCGTATCACGGTTGCCGAACGCAAAGCGGAACGTGAAGCAAAGAAGAACGTAAAACGGGCAACCCTGGAAGAACTGTTCGATCGGTATAAGTCCGGAGAAGCAAAAGAACTGCGCCTGATTTTGAAAGCAGATGTTCAGGGATCGCTGGAACCAATCACCAACGAACTCGACAAACTGAGCAAACAACAAAAAGATATCTCGGTCAAAGTATTACATGCTGAGACTGGAAATATAACTGAAAGCGATATCATGCTGGCAGCTGCCTCGAACGCAGTTGTGATGGGTTTCGACGTCGGTATAGATCAAGGCGCTCGTCGTGCGGCTGATGCCGAGGGCGTTTCAATTCGGCTGTACAATATCATCTATCGCATGGTAGAAGACGTTGAAAAAGCATTGAAAGGTTTGCTTGAACCTGAACTGGTTGAACGAGTGATCGGAAAAGCCGCGGTTCTGGCGGTTTTCAAGGTTTCCAAGGGCGGAACAGCAGCAGGATGCCGTATTTTGGACGGCGAAATCCGACGCAATGCTTCTGTAAGGCTGATCAGAGCTGGTGAGGAAGTGATTACGACTGAAGTGTCTTCAATACGCCGAGAAAAAGAAGATGTGCGCGAAGCACGTGAAGGAATGGAATGCGGTATCACTTTTAAGAACTTTGAAGAATTTGAAGTCGGTGATCTGATAGAATGTTTTGTAATGGAAAAGTTTGGTGGGTAAACCCACCATGGAGGAGATGTCATGCCTTCTAGCTTAAGAATGAAGAGAATTAATGACAGGATGAAAGAAATCCTGTCAACTGTTTTGCTGGGGAAAATAGATGACCCCCGTTTAGCTGGCGTCATGGTTACCGATGTCAGAGTCGATCGTGAACTCGATTTCGCCAATATTTACGTTTCTGCTTTAGAAGGTCAGGAGCGGGCTAAAGAGATTTTGGATGCGCTCCAGCGGGCAAAGGGTTATCTTCGTTTCGAAATCTCACAGGAAATCGACTTACGAGTTACGCCAAGATTGCGTTTTTATTGGGATCCAACACCCGAAAAAGCAGCCCGTATTGACGACCTCTTGAACGAATGGCAAAGAGAAGAACATCCTCTGCTTGAAGATGAGATTGAAGAAGAATTTGATGATGGAGTTGAACAACCCGATTGTTTTGATGAGGACGACGAATAGCATGAACGTGGCTCAAGAGTTAGACCACCTCATCACACAGCAATTGGCAAATGCTAAAAGGATTGTTATCGTTTCGCATATCCGACCGGATGGCGATGCCGTTGGCAGTGCACTTGCCTTCGGCAATGCCTTACGAGAGGCAGGCAAGCAAGTCGAGTGCGTGCTTCAGGATGGAGTAGCAGAACGTTATCAGTACCTCCCGGGTGCAAAGGAAGTCGCGTCGGAAGTCAGCCTGGATTATGATTACTTAATCGTAGTGGATAGCGCTGATTCACACCGGGTAGGTACTGTCCTCGACGATCTACCAAAACCAGATCTGGTGATTGATCATCATAAAACGCACATCGATTTTGGAAAGATCGACTATGTCGAAGCCGAGACCGAAGCTACTGCGCTTCTGTTAACAGAAAAACTACCCCATTGGGGATTGGAAGTGAGCAAAAACACAGCCACATGCCTGATGGTTGGCCTATTGGCAGACACACTTGGTTTTCGTACGAACAATACCACCCCACGGTCTTTGCGAACAGCTGCTGATTTGATGGAAAAAGGTGTTGATTTGGTCCAGGTTTATCATCAGACACTTTCTATGCGTTCGCTTTCAGAGATCCGCTACTGGGGTCAAGGGCTGATAAAATTAGAGTTAAATGATGGTGTTTTATCCTCAACTTTGACACTTGATGATAGAATCATCGCTGGATATCCAGAAAATGACGACGCCGATTTGATCAACACTTTGACCGTAGTGCCAGAGGCACTGATCTCAGTTTTGTTTATCGAACAAGAAAATGATGGCGTAAAAGTTAGCTGGCGCTCAGTTAAGGGTTTGGATGTTTCTGAGATTGCTGCTCGCTTTGGCGGCGGTGGTCATGCTTCAGCAGCAGGAGCTGACATTGCCGGGGGGCTGGAAGAAATAAAAAAATTAGTGTTGGCTGAAACCCATCACTATGTGAATACCAAGGGGATATCTTTGAAGAGGAACGATGGAGTTTAATAGAGAACCTCAAGACAATTTTATCAATAAGGTTTCCGGTGTATTAATTGTTGACAAACCTGTTGGCATGACCTCTCACGATGTTGTCCAGGTCATCCGTAAAGGCACACACATCAACCGGGCTGGTCACACTGGGACACTTGATCCCCGCGCTTCGGGGGTTTTAGTCGTCTTGGTTGGTCCGGCAGTTCGCTTAAGCGAATTCGTGTCCGCGTCCGATAAACGCTACCAGGCTGTTATCAAGTTTGGTATGACAACCAGCACATTTGATTCGGAAGGCGAAGTTACCAGCCGCCGACCGGTCGATATCAGCTTTGAAGAGCTCGAAGAAGCCCTGAATGGTTTTGTAGGCGAATTTGAGCAAACCCCTCCGATCTATTCTGCATTAAAAGTAAAGGGCAAAAAGGCATATGAATATGCCCGTGAAGGCAAAGAGGTTGAGTTAGAGCCTCGTTTGATTACAGTGCACAGCCTGGAATTGCTTGATTGGGATCCGCCAGAGGCAGTGGTCGACATCCAGTGTTCCTCGGGCACCTATGTACGCTCTCTTGCATCAGACCTGGGTGAAAAACTTGGTTCTGGTGCCACACTGATAGGCTTACGCCGGACTAAAAACGGTCGTTTTGGTCTGCGGGATGCAATCTCATTGCGGCGTTTGGAAGAAGCCTTCCAAAATGGCGATTGGTACAAGCATCTGATTCCTGCGGCTGAGGCTCTTGGCGACTGGCATACTGTTGTTGTCAGCGCGGATCAAATTGACGGGATCAG
>DOEX01000247.1:3117-5425 GCA_003532515.1 Anaerolineaceae bacterium
CACCCCGCCTGCTAAAAAGTTGGCGGGGTGTTTTTTTACAAAGGACAAACCGATGAGTAGAATGATAAATGACTGGCCTGAAACTCCGCTTGAGCCCGCATGGATCACTATCGGAAATTTTGACGGTGTACACCTGGGTCACCAGGAATTGATCGCAAACCTTATCGCCCATGCCAGGCAAGATAATGCCCTCTCTGTAGCACTGACTTTCTGGCCACACCCCCGCGTTTACTTTACCCAGGAAGTTGAAGGGTTTTATTTGAATGATCGTACTGAGAAAAAAGAACTACTGGCTCAAACTGGATTGGATGTGATCGTCTGCTTGCCGTTCAACCAACAATTAGCAGACCTTGATACTCTGCAATTCATGACTAAACTCAATTCAATAATTTCCTTAAAAGGTCTCCTGGTGGGAGAGAACTTCGCTCTGGGTAAAGGCAGACAGGGGACTGGGAATGTCTTGCAAGGAGTTTGCCTGCAAATTGGTGTTCCGTGCCTGGATATACCACCGGTGGTGCTGGATGGGCAGGTGATCTCCTCACAACGGATCCGCCAGACATTGGATTCCGGTGAGGTCCAGCAGACCGCCAGGCTGCTTGGTCGACCTTATGTGCTTTCGGGTTCGGTCGCTCCTGGCAAACACAGAGGCGCCAAGTTAGGTTTTCCGACAGCCAATCTGTATTTTGATCTCCAACGAAAACTGCCGCGTTTTGGTGTGTACGCCACATTGGTAGAGGTGGATGGTCAGACGTACAAGGGTGTCACCAGTGTAGGAATCCGACCCACCTTTGATGACGAAAAATTCCCCAGCGTTGAGACGCTGTTGTTGGATTTTGATGCGAATATCTACGACAAGCTCATCCATGTCAAATTTGTCAGGTTTTTGAGGGATGAGATCAAGTACGACCACATCGAAGACCTGATCAATCAGATTGAACAGGATAAAATTGACGCACGGAGGATACTGGATAATGGAATTTAATCGAAGAATTTATCGCCTGAGCCCTCGCAATTTGAGCGCAGAAACCATTGCAGTCACCTTTGCAAAGACCTCGCGCTCACCTGAACCCTTTGATCAGATTGCTGCTGAACTGGATGATGAACGCAGCACCGAATTTAGCGAAAAATGGATCGTTGGCTATGGTCACAGCAGTGTGGCGGAACATGCCGTCCTGCATCTGGCGTTGGAAAATGTCTCACGCCTGGCGATCGAGACGATCGAATCGAATCGTCTTGCATCGTATACCGAAAAATCCACCCGCTACCAACAGTGGGATTCGAGCGCGTTTGTGATCCCCCCTGAAATTCAATACAGTCCCTTTGCTAAAACTTATGAAGAATACCTTACACGGCTGTTCGTTACCTATCGCGAGATTTTGGATGGGCTTTTACCCTGGGGACAGGCTCAGACAGAGCGCAAAGAGGGCGAGTTAGAACGATCCTGGCTCGGTCGCTCAAGGCTCAAAGCAGTGGATGTGGCTCGTTTTGTTTTGCCGGCAGCTTCCATGGCGAATGTGGGTCTGACCATCAATGCCCGCGCCCTGGAATACGCCATCCGCAAGATGCTTTCCTCTGACCTGATGGAAGTGCGCCTGATTGGCGAAGAAGTCAAGCAGGTTGCCACCCAGGAACTACCTACCCTGGTGAAATACGCCGAACCCATCGCGTTTTTGCCCGAGGTGTCAAAGTACGCCCGTGAGCTCAACTCTGCTCTGCCCAACAACAAGCCCGAGCCCTTCCAGTTGACCAGCATCGATTCGAATGGGGAGGATAAAATCCTGGCAGCAGTGCTCTACCGTTTTGGAAAAGCAAGTTTTCAGGATTGCCTGGATTATGTCCAGGGGTTAGCCCAAACCGAAAAACAGGCAATGGTCGACAAGCTTTTCGAAAAAGTGGGCAAGTTCGACAACCCCTTACGTGAATTGGAATATGCCAATGCTTCCTTTGATTTGATCATGGACCAGGGTGCTTATTTTGAGTTCAAGCGTCACCGCATGATGACTCAAACCGTGCAGGATTTTTCGATCGAGCATGGTTACGCTATTCCATTGGCAATTAGCGAGGCAAGTCTTGAGCAGAAATACAAGGCTTGCATGGAACAAATTGCTGAGCTCTACGGGCAGATAGCTGCCTGGAACCCCCAGGTGGCAGCTTATGTTTTGCCAAATGCCTACAACCGCAGGGTTTTCTGCCAGGCTAATCTGCGTTCACTATTTCATTTTATTACACTGCGTAGTGCCAGCAATGCCCACTTTTCGATTCGCAGAGTTGCCTATGGTATGCTGGAATTATTGCAACCGCATTACCC
>DOEX01000247.1:5494-8240 GCA_003532515.1 Anaerolineaceae bacterium
ATTTGAATTGCCAACAAAGGTATAATCTACCTGTGGCTGGCTCTGCCAGCAGAAAGGAAAACATGAAAAAACGATTATCCGTAGTTATTACTTTGATGCTGGTTTTCACTTTTTTACTTGCTGCCTGCGGCAAATCCGAACCGACCGAAGAATCGAATACAATCAATCTTCCAGTTGTCGAAGGCGGCGAAGACGTTGTGAGTGAACCTGAAGTTGCGCCTGTGTCACCAACCGAAGAGACTGTTAACCCAGTCCAGGATGCTTACCCAATTGGACAGGAACCGGCTGTGACCGTGTTTGACCCTGCCCTCGCTTACCCGATTGACCCTGCCAGCCCGACTTATGATGCTGAAATGGAAACTTACGTTAGCAGCCTGATTGGTCAGACACACACCCTTCAATTCTTGTTTGAAAAAGACCTTACCGAAGAACAATGGCGTGAGGTTTTGTTGAATGCAAACCACGATCACCTGCAGTTGTCCGAAGGTTCCATGAATGCGATCATCGATTGGTTGATGTCAAAGTAACAATGCCTTAGCTTATCAAACACCCTCTTCGGAGGGTGTTTTTTTTATTCTTAGTAAGAAATCATAGCGACAAAATAAGCGAAATTTTAGGGATTGCGGACATTTGAACCGTTTTCGGGCAGAATTGCAAGTACAATAATAATGGTCGAAAATGGGCTATCAACCCGGTTTTCGAACTCTTCGAGAAAAGGAGTTAGCAATGGCAATTTACCTTTATCTTTCCTTATTACCAGAAGCTTTGATTGCCTCAATGCTTTGCCCGGAAGAATTTGGCACCTATTATGCGGTAGGTTCAGCCAAAAAATCCCGCGGTCAGGCGATGTTTTTTGAAGTCGACCCTGACTTTCGAGATCCATACTTTCGGGTAGAGGAAGCCTACACTCGCTGCGTCCCCCATGAAGATGGCAGTCTGAAGGCTTCTGTTTACGTTTCTGTTTATCGGGTTCTGGAGCATATGGATTTTAATGCATTGAAGCATCTTTACCTGACCACAATGGACGGTCGCACGCTGGAACTGAGCCCTTCCAACCAGATACCCAATGAGGGTGAGCAGTTGCACCTCTACCAGGAAATCGTTCCAGTTTCTCCCCTGGTAGTCAGTCGGTTGAGTCCCTTGGCATTCATTGACACAATCGTGCGCAATCCGGTTTCGCTTGTAAAGCTTCCCGCTATTGTGTTTACCGAGCTGCAGCTGGGCGAGCTGGCGGATGACCCAGAAATGGGTTTGATGGAAAACTTGCCGTACAGCAACCAGGACCATCTGCGCCAGTGTCTTACTGACGTCAAAACCAAGTATGCTGCCACCAAGATGGTTGACCGTGTCCATTCTCCTAATGTTCATTATCGAACAATTAAGAACGGGTTCTATGTGGGCAATCAGGAACAATTGGTTTACTTCCCGATGCCCAGCCCTGAAGAAATTCGAACCAATAACTACCGCTGGTTCCGATCAGCAAATCTGTAAACGAAAGCCAAAGAAAAACCTATGGATAATTTTATGAATTGGATTTATCTTGCCATCGCCGCTGGCGTAATTTCCTTGAGCGTCGCACTCTATCTTTATTTCTGGGTGGTCAAGCAAGACCCAGGAACCGAACGTGCCCAGGAAGTTGCTTCCTGGATCAAAGAAGGATCAAAGGCCTATCTTGTAAAACTTTATCGTGCTCTTGGTTTACTGGCACTTCTTATTGGGGTGATCATCGCGATAGTCTTCAGCATTCAACCCGAAACCGCTGGTGGCGGTGCTGTGACCTTGCACTTTAAGGAAGGTCTCACAATGTCTCTGGCTTTTGTGGCTGGAGCGATCAGTTCAGCCATATCGGGGTATCTGGGGATGCGCGTAGCTGTTGAAGCCAATGTGCGTACCGCTACAGCTGCCAATTTCAGTCTCTCCCGTGCTTTCAAACTCTCCTTCAATGCCGGCGCAGTGCTTGGTCTTGCCATGGTAGGTATGGCAGTGATTGGCATGAGCGTTATATTACTTTGGACAGGTACTGCAGAAGCAGTGCTTGGGTTCAGCTTTGGTGCTTCCATGCTGGCTCTGCTTGCCAAAGCAGGCGGCGGAATCTATACCAAAACTGCAGATATTGCTGCTGACCTGGTCGGAAAAGTGGAAGTCGGTATCCCTGAAGACGATCCCCGTAACCCGGCTGTTGTTGCAGATAACGTTGGTGACAACGTCGGTGATGTGGCAGGTATGGGGGCTGACATTTTTGACAGTTATGTTGCCAGTGCTGTAGCCGTCATGCTTCTGGGTGCTTCCATGGGTTTAGGTCAAATTGAACACATTAAATACACGGTTGTTCCTTTGATCTTGTGCATGTTGGGGATTTTTGCCTCCTTGATTGGTGTCTCCCTTGTTCGGGTAAAAGAAGGTCAAAAACCCGGTCCAGCGTTGAATCGTGGTACTGTTGTTACCTGTATCATTTTCGCAATTTTCCTGTTCATTTTTGTTCGGCTCACGGATATCAATCCAGGAATATTCTGGGCAGCCCTGACCGGCTTGGTCACCGGTGTGATCATTGGATTTACATCAGATTACTTTACGAATGATATGCGTAAACCGGTTAAGGAGACAGCCCGGGTTTCCACTTCTGGTTCGGCAATTACCATTATCACAGGTTTCAGTTACGGTTTGATATCTATTGTGCCCTCAGTTATTGGTGTCGCGGCAGCGACACTAATTTCTTACTATGCTGCTGAATATTTTGGCATGAGCG
>DOEX01000119.1 GCA_003532515.1 Anaerolineaceae bacterium
GGTCGAGAATGGTCAGCGTTGGAGTATCCTCGGGGTTGTGCGTCACCTGGCATTTGCCGAACTTTGGTATCTGCAAAACTTGTCTTTGCCAACGCCTGAAATTCCACAAGATCTTGATTCAATTTCCGTTATAAGAAAAAGTTACGATGCGGTAGTTGGTGCCTTGCCTGCTCTAATCGGCAATTACAGCATCAGCGAATTTTCCCAGGAACGTTGGTCAGCCCGTAAGTTGATCCGCCGCATTTGTTGGCACCGACGGGACCATATTGATCACATTCGGCAATTACTTGGAGTTATTTAATTTCTTCACATCACTCAATTTTTTGATATAATAAAAAGTCGGCGTTTAATACGCCGTAATGCTTAATTTACGCGTGGGGTTCCATGCCAGACAACAGGAAGGTCTAAAAAAATGAAAGAATTCTCAACCACAAATATTCGCAACATCGTTCTTGCTTCACACAGCAATTCCGGCAAGACGCTTCTCGTGGAGAATTTACTGAATTTTACTGGAGCCACCACCCGTATCGGCAGCATCGAAGACGGGACAACTGTCTCCGACTTCGACGATGAAGAAAAGCGTCGCAATATCTCGCTTTTTACCTCTGTCTTACCGGTTGTCTACAAAAACGTCAAGTTCAATTTCCTTGACACCCCCGGCTATACCGATTTTGTTGGCGAAGTTGTTTCCGCAATGCGCGTGGCGGATTGTGCCCTTATTTTGGTAGACTCTGTCGGTGGTCTGGAAGTTGGTACCGAAACTGCGCTTGAACTGGCTGGAAAGTTTAATATGCCTAAAATCATGGTCATCAACAAGATGGACCGCGATAACGCTAGTTTTGAAAAAGCGCTCGAATCAGTTCGTAATGGTGTCGACGATGTACGTTTGATTCCTATGCAGCTGCCTTGGGGTGAAAAAGCCGATTTCCAGGGTGTTATTGACCTGGTCACAATGAAAGCGTACAAAGGCGACGGAAAAACTGCAACAGAAATTCCTGCTAATCTAAAAGACGAAGCCGAAGAAGCCCGCATGGTCCTGGTTGAGGCTGCAGCTGAAGGTGAAGATAGCCTGCTTGAAAAATATTTCGAAAACGGCGACCTGACCTCCGAAGAGATCCTGCAAGGATTGCATACAGCTATCCGGGAAAGCAATATCATGCCTGTTCTGGTTGCCGCTGGCGGTCGTATGATCGGTGTTGCTCCTCTGATGGATGCTTTGCTCACTCTGGCTCCTGCGCCTTCTGAACTCCCTGCTGTGATCGCAAAATCCCCCAAGGGTGATGTGGAACTCAAGTTTGAAGATGCCGGACCTTTGGCAGCTTACGTCTGGAAAACAACAGCTGATCCCTTTGTTGGTCGCCAGACCTATTTCCGGGTTTATTCCGGAACGATGAACTCCGACACCCGGGTTTGGAACACGAACAAAGGCGAGGAAGAACGCCTGGCTGGTGTTCAGGTACCTTATGGAAAAGAAATGCATCCCGTTCCAGTTATTCATAGTGGTGATATCGGCGCTGTTGCCAAGTTGAGTGTAACGACTACTGGCGACACACTGACTACCAAAGAACATCACCTTTCATTACCTGCGCCTTCTTATCCTCACCCGCTCTATCGCGTTGCCATTACTCCCAAGACCCAGTCTGATGCTGCCAAAATGAGCCAGACTCTGACTCGCCTGGCGGAAGAGGACATGACCTTCTCCTGGGAAATGGAAGCAGCCACCCACCAAACCCTGATCTTTGGTATGGGCGACCAGCATATCGACGTGGCTGTCAAACGCGCTGAACAAAAATTCCAGCTTAACCTGGACCTGCACGAGCCCAAAGTGCCTTACGAAGAGCACATTACCAAGGAAGCCAGTGCCATGTACCGCCACAAGAAACAGACCGGCGGTTCGGGTCAGTTTGGAGAAGTCCACCTGAAGGTCTTCCCCATCCAGGGTGAAGAATTCACCTTCAGCAATGATGTTTTTGGTGGTGCTATTTCCAACAACTACATGGGTCCGATCGAAAAGGGTGTCCGCAGCGTGATGAAAGAAGGTGTTGTGGCTGGTTATCCGGTTCACAATGTGGGCGTTTCGGTCTTTGATGGCAAGGAACACCCTGTGGACTCCAAACCAATCGCCTTCGAAATTGCCGGTCGCGAAGCTTTCAAATTGGCATTCAAAGATGCCAACCCGGTGCTTTATGAACCGATCATGAAAGTCGTTGTGCATGTGCCTGAGGCGAACATGGGTGATATCATGGGCGACCTCAACACCCGCCGTGCCCGCGTACAGGGTATGGGTTCAGACCGCGGTCGCTCGACGATCTCAGCCGAAGTACCTTTATCTGAAATGATGCGCTATACCACCAACTTGCGCTCCATGACTGGTGGACGCGGTACTTTCGCGATGGAATTTGACCATTACGACCTGGTTCCTACCCACCTGGCCCAAGAGGTCATGAACGCCCGTCAGAAAGAACTTCACGAAGAATAAGATTTTCCTTTCAAAAGATATCAGAACCACCCGCATAGCGGG
>DOEX01000088.1 GCA_003532515.1 Anaerolineaceae bacterium
TGATTTATGATAAATAGCTTAAAGAAAGTCAACAAAAACGACCCCGAATTCGAGGTCGTTTTTGTTTATCATAGTTGATAATTAAATTGGTTAATCCAAAAGTCTAGCAAGTTCAAACAAATCGGCATCGAGCTCTTTGACTTTGCCAACGATATCCTCGTAAGGAGTGGTGGTGACTTTGTTTTGGTTCAAACCAATCAATACCCCGTATTCTTCTCTGGCAATTGCCTGTACCGCACCACAACCCAATCTCGAAGCCAAAATCCGGTCAGCGGCTCCTGGTTCTCCACCACGTTGCACGTGTCCAAGAATAGTCGAGCGAACACTGAAGCCAAGGCGATCTCTGTGCTCCTTAAAAAATTCTGTTAGTTTTGCAGCGTTGTAGTCAGCGCCTTCTGCTGCAACAATTAGCGCGTGGTTTTTGCCGTGTTCGTAAGCCAGGCTCAACGTTTCTGCAATTTCTTCGGGATCGGTTATACGTTCTGGCACAGTTATGGCTTCTGCCCCACCTGCCAGGCCGGCAGCCAAAGCCAGGTAGCCGCACTTGCGCCCCATTACCTCGAGGATAAAAGCACGTTGATGTGAGCTTGCAGTCGTTTTCAAACGGTCGATTGCTTCCAAAGCAATATTAAGGGCGGTGTCGACGCCGATGGTAATCTCTGTGCCAACCAGATCATTATCGATGGTAGAAGCAACACCCACCACAGGAAAGCCCATTTTGTTAAGCTCGTATGCACCAGTCTGTGAGCCATTGCCACCGATCACAACCAGAGCGTCAACACCTCTACGATTGAGATTGCGAATCGCCAGGGTGCGTCCTTCGACCGTCACAAATTCTGCACAGCGGGCACTCCCTAAAATAGTGCCACCTCGTTGCAAGATTCCGCCAACATCACGGGTACTCATTTGTTCAAATTGTCCATTGATCAGACCTTGATAACCGTTTCGGACGCCAAACACATTCCAGCCATTGGCGAGACCAGTACGTACAACAGCTCGGATAGCTGCATTCATTCCAGGAGCATCTCCACCACTCGTTAAAACTGCAATACTTTTATTCATCTTTTCTCCTCGTCAGCTTTTGCGATGTTGCTATTATAATTCAGCAAGTCTTGTATGGAGGTGCACTTTTGAAACGAGATATTCGGATTGCTTTGTATAGTGAAGATTCCTATGTCTTGGACTGGATGTCCTTGCTGGTGGTGCGCGATTGGCGCACACAGGTTGTGGCCGAGATAACCAGCCCAACTGAACTGTCAGAATTTCTCAGCCAGGAACATCTTATGTGCGATGGACTCGTCATAGATATTGATAGCGCCAGTGACTTGAAACAGGCAGGCAGTGCAATTGAGAACGCCATTCATGACCTGAAAGTGATCGGATTATGTCGCAGCCAAAAGCTTGATTTCTTCAGATACCTTCCCGAGAAAGCTGTGACCGGATTGCTCTATAAAAAAGAAATCGAAACATCATTAGGCTGGGCAATCACATTTGCGGCTGAGGGAAAGCCAGTTTTCACACCTCGAGGCTTGGAAGATGCCTGGGATGCAAATTTCAGTGTGCCAAAAGAGCGTTTGGTTTTACGCTCCAGGAGCTACCCAGGACTTACTGACAGGCAAAGCGAAATTGCCAAACTGGCGATTATTTTCTCGATTGGCAGGCGAGACCTGGCGGATGAACTAAAAATTTCTGACCAGTGGAGTTATGGCGTTGTTAGCGAGCTCTACGATCACCTCGGTCTGAGTGAAGTGTTGGACGAAAACCTGGACTTTCACAGCATTCTTGAAAATGACCCCGTCATAAAAGCTCACATTGATGAGATTTTGGAAGATCTTGGAACAAGCAAAAAAGCCCGCGACCTCGAAACCCTCGCCTTTCACTTATTGACAATGCCGGTGATAGAGTGAAGGTGACCTGTTTTCTGACCAAATATAATTAAAACAGGATTACTGAGTTGCTGAAATTTGAAGGACGGGATTGAACGCACCGGACCCATCAAGCATTCAAACACTTACGTGTTTTCTAGCCACCATTATGAACATCTATGCAAAAACACCAAATCACGGTGAATTGAAGATAGGATAAATTCAGTATTATCAATGTAAATATATCCGTAATTTTCCCTTAGCTATATGTGGCTACGCGCATTAAAGGCTAAATTAGGATGTTTTCATCAATATTGCCCGTGCAGGAGCAGCTTCACGCGATTCAAGCTTCAGCGGCAGGCAGATCAATTGGTATTCTCCAGGTTGAGCATCTCGTAAATCCAGTGTTTCCAGGATAACAACGTTATTGGATAGAAGTATCTCGTGCGGAGTGACGGAGTCATTAAACGGGGCTATCGAGAGGTAATCAATCCCGACCAGCTTACAGCCATGTTCCACTAACCACTGGGCAGCGCCAGGCTCAACTGCTACATAATCTGGATGGAATGAATGGGAGGAATCATTCCAGAGTTTACTGTTAGAGGTTTTGAACAGCAGCCTGGTGACATTCACGAGCGATAAAGAGTCCAGGAAAGTTGCATCAATCCTGCTCTTTTCTTCGGGCACCTCAACCACAGTCACCTGTCCGATAAAAACGGATAAATCCAGGCTATCCAGGTTGGGAGCACCATCAAAAAAATGTAACGGCATGTCGATATGGGTACCGACATGCGCGCCGATTTGAATGGAACTGACATTTGAAATCGCCCCCTCCGCAATTCGGCTCTCCCAACCAATTTTCGCTGGTTCGTCGCCTGGCCAGACGAGCATGTCGTTTCTGATTCCTACGGTAATGTCGATAAATTCCATTGCAGTACCTCATTTGTATCGCTTTTGATAGTTTTCGCGAGCAATTATGCTTACAATATTGTAACGGAGAAGTAAGGAACCAGGAACAGTCATTATTTCTTGAATTGACCCACCCCCTTCATCTCCCTCTCAACGCTTCGTTGGAGGGGGTTTGGATCAAATCTTACATCTCATTTACCTAAAGTTCAGGTAGATTAAAAAATGAGGTTTTATGAATAAAGTTTACATCGCAGGTATAGGGCAGACACCGGTTTCCGAAAGTTGGGAGAAATCCCTGAAAGAATTAGCCGGTGATGCCGGCTTGATGGCTATGAATGATGCCGGCATGGGTTATCCGGACGCACTTTTCGTGGGTAACATGATGGCGATCACCGCCAACCGCCAGGCACAACTGGCGACGCTTTTGGCAGATTGGCTCGGTTTTCATCACAAACCGGCCATTTCGATCGAAACCGCCTGCAGTTCGGGTTCCGCTGCTTTCCGCATGGCTTTGATGGCAATTGCCAGCGGCGAACTGGGAAGTGCCCTGGTTATCGGGGCGGAAAAAATGACCGATTCCCCGGGTGACGAAATTACCGGCAGCCTTGCCACAGCCGCAGACGCAGAGTTGGAAGCCGACTTTGGGCTCTCAT
The DNA here is from genome assembly GCA_003532515.1 of Anaerolineaceae bacterium. Lineage (GTDB taxonomy): Bacteria > Chloroflexota > Anaerolineae > Anaerolineales > Anaerolineaceae > Mesolinea. The sequence continues at coordinate 3,428 of DOEX01000088.1, forward strand.
TTGTGGGTTTGAACGCACTCCTGATGCGCCGTTACATGTACGAGTACGGTTGGGAACATGCAGATTTCTCCAACTTCTCGATCAACGCCCACGCTAATGCAGTTCACAACCCCAACGCTCGCTTCCGGGAACTCATCAGTAAAGAGTCTTTCATAAAATCCACAATGATTGCAGACCCGATCAACCTTATGGATGCCTCGCCAGTTTCGGATGGTGCCGCGGCAATTGTTTTATCCGCCCACCCAATCCACAACGGACAAAAAAGCGTCTCTGTAATTGCTTCATCATCCATGACCGATACACTCTCCCTGCAGAACCGCAAGGTAGGCACCAGGCTGACAGCTGCAGAGACTTCTGCCAAAGCTGCCTATGCTCAAGCTGGCTTATCGCCAGCTGACATGGGTCTGTTTGAATATCATGACGCTTTTTCAATCATGGCAGCGTTGTCTCTGGAAGCCGCTGGTTTCTGCGAACCCGGACAAGGACCTCGATTGGCGATTGAGAACAAAATCAGCTTCGATGGGGACATTCCTGTAGCCACCATGGGTGGATTAAAAGCCCGCGGTCATCCGGTTGGGGCAACCGGTGTTTACCAGTTGGTGGAAGCCACCCTTCAATTGCAGGAACGGGCTGGTAAAACCCAGGTAAAACGCCCTAAATACGCGATGACTCAAAATATTGGCGGCTCTGGCTCAAATATAATCACGCATATCTTGCAAGCTGAGTGATACAATTTACAAGTAATTTCTGCATATAATTTTTCTGCTCAGGAGAGGGACCGATGAAAGAATTTCACGTCACTAAACAAGCGCGCGACAAGTATCAATTTGACGAAGTTTTATTCTCAAAGAACGGCAACGTCATTTTTGCTAACTTCCACACCTCCCGTGAGTTTGCCCACCGAATAAACCAGTTGCGAACTGATCCCGACAACCTCGACACGCTTGCTTCGCCAGCTGATATCAATGCCCTGGGCTTGATCGATGAGATCTTCCACCAGGTTGTCGAGGAATACTACAATACTCATGGTCGCAGCATTCAGACTGCCCTGGCAAAATTTCTGATTGAGCGCCTGGGTCGCGAAAAAGCCATTGATACGCTCATCAAATATAACCAGCAATTTCCTCCTGTGGCTGTTTACAATGGTGAACAGAGCATCAAGGAATATTTAAAGGAATCTGATAGAGGGGTCAATAATTACGATATAACAGTAGAAGAGCTCTTAATGACCTGGCTTGCTAATGTCAATCCTGCTGCTGTCCGTTACCGTGAAATTTTTGATGACCGCCCTCTTTATTCCATAAGCGAATACGCTTCACTTTTGGATAGCATCCAAATGTTTTTCAAAACCCAACCCAAATTTGGACCGGATGATCAGGATTTGGTCACCATGCTCCGAACGCCAGCGCTGCAATCGCCAGACTCTCTCACCGGTCAATTGGATTACATTCGAAAGAACTGGAGCTCTTATCTGGGTGAATTTTTGCTGCGCCTTCTCGGCAGTCTGGACTTGTTCAGCGAAGAAGCCAAAGCCCGTGCCATGTTCTTTACAGCCGGTCCTGATTTCTCAAAAGCAGAAACATTCGTGCCTGATTACAGATTTGATCCATGGGGCGATAAGCTAAACGAAGTAGAAAACTTCAGCCAGGATAGCGACTGGATGCCACGAGTAGTCATGATGGCCAAAAACACATTCGTCTGGCTCAACCAGCTTTCCCGTGAATATCAGCGTCCAATTGACCGGCTCGATCAGGTCCCGGACGAGACCCTCGATCAACTGGCGCAATGGGGTTTCACTGGTCTATGGCTGATCGGCTTATGGGAGCGAAGTGACGCTTCTCGTGAAATCAAGCAGATGACAGGCAACCCTGACGCGGTTGCTTCTGCGTATTCCCTGGCACGCTACCAGATTGCAGCTCGTCTGGGCGGCGACGAAGCGTATGACAACCTCTCAAGACGCTGCGGTTCCCGCGGAATCAAACTTGCCAGCGATATGGTCCCCAACCACATGGCAATCGACTCTGACTGGGTCTACGACCATCCAGATTGGTTTATTCAGGCAGATCAACCTCCCTTCCCTGCCTACCAATTCAACAGCCCGGACCTCTCCAAACGACCAGGTATTAGCATCAACCTGGAAGATCACTACTATTCGCGTTCAGACGCTGCTGTAGTCTTCAAACATTACGATCACAATACCGGACGAACCCGTTTTATCTACCATGGCAACGATGGAACCAGCATGCCATGGAACGATACCGCTCAATTGAATTACCTCGACCCAGAGGTGCGTGAATCAGTTATCCAGACCATTCTCTCGGTAGCTCGTAAATTCCCCATCATCCGCTTTGATGCTGCCATGACGCTGACCAAAAAACATTACCAGCGTCTGTGGTTCCCGCAGCCAGGCAGCGGTGGAGACATCCCTTCGCGTGCCGATTACGCCATGACGAAAGAGAACTTCGACCAGGTTATGCCTGAGGAATTCTGGCGTGAGGTGGTGGATCGGGTTGCAGCAGAAGTTCCGGATACCCTCCTTTTGGCAGAAGCTTTTTGGCTGATGGAAGGTTACTTCGTGCGTACTCTCGGTATGCACCGGGTCTACAACAGTGCCTTCATGCATATGCTGCGAAATGAAGAAAATGAAAAATATCGTTTGTTGATCAAGAACACGCTGGTCTACGATCCCCAAATCCTCAAGCGCTATGTCAATTTCATGAACAATCCTGATGAAAAGACAGCAGTTGAGCAATTCGGTAAGGGCGACAAATATTTTGGAATTTGCACATTGCTTTCGACCATGCCCGGCTTGCCCATGTTCGGTCACGGACAGATTGAAGGTTATTCTGAAAAGTACGGTATGGAGTATTATCGCCCCTATTGGGATGAAACCCCCGACCAGGGATTGGTCGATCACCACGC
>DOEX01000131.1 GCA_003532515.1 Anaerolineaceae bacterium
CTCTGCCCGCCGGATGGTTTTGAACGCAATGATATGTTCCTGGCTGAAATGGAAGATTTTGTTCGTCTTTGCCGGGGCGAGCAATTTGCCCATTGCACGCTTGCCGATGGTAAACGTGTTCAGAAGATTGTGGAAGTATCCCGTCAGAGCTCATCGCAAAGTGGCTGCTCCGTGCAGCTGCCTTCATGAAAGGCGCCTGATGGTAAAATCCAAACCACTGACAGGCAAAACATAAAATGACTGAATCGATTTTTAAAAAGTTCGACCTAAGCGGCAAGACTGCCATTATCACAGGCGCGGCTGGTTTGTTGGGAAAGCAATTTTGCCTTACCCTGGCTCAAGCTGGCGCGAACATTGTGTTGGCTGACCTTGATAAGGACCTTGCTGCTGAAACCGCAAGTGAATTAACTCTACTGGGTCTGAATGCCCTGGCAGTTGAAGTTGATGTGAGCAACCCAGATTCGACCGTTGCTATGGTAGACAATGCACTGACGGCTTTTGGAAGTGTTGATATCCTGGTCAACAGTGCCGCGCTTGACCCAAAGTTCGATTCCAGTAACGCTACCGCCCAGGATGAAAATGCTTTTGAAACATATTCCCTGGACTCATGGCGGCAGGCTCTGGATGTTAACCTGACCGGTATGTTTTTGGCTTCTCAGGCGGCTGTTGTACCGATGTTGAAACAAGGGCAAGGTGTGATCGTCAACATCTGTTCCATGTATGGTCTTGTTGGTCCAGACCAGCGCCTCTACAAACGCCCGGATGGCACCCGCCAGTTCAAACCAATCTACTATTCTGTCACTAAAGCCGGTGTGCTTGGTTTCACGAAATACCTGGCTGCCTACTATGCAGGCAAAAACATTCGTGTCAACGCCCTGACGCCCGGCGGTGTGTACAACGATCATGATGAAGTTTTCACAGCTCAATACAGCACCCGTACCATTTTGGGACGCATGGCAAACCTGGATGAAATGAATGGAGCCATGCTCTTTTTGTGCAGCGACGCCAGTTCCTACATGACTGGTAGCAACCTGGTGGTCGACGGAGGATGGACAGCATGGTAACACGCCCGGAAGTATTAGCGCTCATTCCTGCTCGTGGCGGTTCCAAAGGTATTCCGCGTAAAAACGTACGCGATTTTGCCGGCGCGCCGCTGATCGCCTACAGCATTGCGGCAGCACTGCAGGCGGAACTGGTCACCCGCGTGATTGTCTCTACTGATGACCCTGAAATTGCTGAGGTTGCCCGAGCCTGGGGGGCAGAAACGCCTTTTTTGCGTCCAGCGCAGTTCGCCCAGGACGACACCACTGATTTACCTGTTTTTGAACATGCCCTGCAATGGCTGCGCGAAAATGAGGGTTACTTGCCTGAGATCGTGATCCAATTACGCCCGACTTCGCCCATCAGACCCGTCGGACTGCTTGATGAAGCCGTCAAAACATTGATTGAACACCCCGAAGCTGATTGCGTTCGTGGGGTGGTTCCATCAGGTCAAAACCCCTTCAAGATGTGGCAAATTAATCGCGAAGGTCAGCTCGAACCGCTTCTGAAAGTCGCTGGACTTAGCGAACCCTACAATACGCCCCGGCAAGCTCTGCCAGATACGTATTGGCAGACCGGGCATATCGATGCCATCCGTATAAAGACTATTTTGGAAAAGCACAGCCTGACGGGTGATGTGATCATGCCTTTGCTGATAGATCCTCTTTACACGGTCGATATCGACACGATTGAGGATTTTCAGAATTCAGCAAGATTACTGAACGACCACCGAATTAAAGCAGTAGATCCCCTTAAACGTCGGCGGAACTTTCCCGAAAGAGTAACTTACCTCATCATGGATTTTGATGGCGTTCTGACGGATGACAAGGTCTATGTTGACCAGGATGGTCGCGAGAGCGTACGCTGCAGCCGTTCCGATGGCTTTGGCATCGATTTGCTTAAGCAAAATTCAGTTATTCAACCTATGATCCTCTCACGCGAGACTAATCCGGTCGTCAATGCCCGGGCTCGCAAGCTGGAGATTGAAGTTTTCCAATCGGTTTTGAGGAAAGATCAAGCTATCCAAAAACTGATCACTGAAAGAAACCTTGACCCACAAGAAATTATCTATATCGGCAACGACCTGAACGACCTGGTAGTCCTGCCGCTGGTTGGCTACTTTGTCTGTCCAGCAGATGCCCATCCCCAGGTGCTCAGGCAGGCGGATCTGGTGCTCAAGCACCAGGGTGGCAAAGGCGCTGTACGGGAATTAATTGAATTAATATTAGAAAATCAGTCCACAAATAAGTAAAGGAAGTTAAAGAACGATGATTGATATCGAATTTTACATGAAGGTTGGCGACCTCAAAAAACGTCTCAAGGCTGGGGAATACATCCCGGAACTCGAGCTCAGAGCTTTACTTGAGAGCTATCGCAGCCCCCACCCAGTGGCATACAACATTGAAACCACCAACGCATGCAACATGCGCTGTGAAATGTGCCCCCGCACAACCATGATGACCCGACCGGTTGAAACCATGGCTCCGGAAGTCTTCAAGCGCGTCATTGATCAGCTTAATCCTTTCAGCCAGGAACAACTGGCTCGTTGGGAAGACTTTGCTGAGAGCTATTACGGTGTTCCCCGAAACGGGATGAGCGAAAATCATTACTTCCTTTATGTCATTCCCCGTGTTATTGTCCTTCACGGCTATGGCGACCCGTTGCTTGACAAAAATATCCCCACCTACGTCAAGTGGATGACTGAACGCGGTCTCGAATCGTACTTCTCCTGCAATCCTGCCAACATCAACATGGAACGCACCATTGAAACCTTTGAGAACGGTTTGGGCTACGTGAAATATTCAATCGAAAGTGTGGATGACCTGCGCCATAAAAGTGTGCGCGGTGAGGCTTCCAACTTTACCCAGGCCTATCGTAATATTTTAAAATTGCTGGATCTGAAAGCTCAACGAAACTATAAAACCACCATCGTGATCACCATGATCAATCTGAATAAGCCCTGGCAGCGTGACGAGTATCAAAAACTGGTGGAAGCCTTTGAGGGTCTGGACGTTTATGTGTACCTCAAGAGCCAGGATCAAATGTGGTATGAAGATAACAAGCAGACCACTGAATCCATTCATTGGCAGGAGTTCTGCCAATTCCCCTGGTCATCGATGACGATCAAATCGAATGGCGAATGCGCTCAATGCGTAGAGGACTTTAACAACGAAATTATTCTGGGCGATGCCCGCACGCAAAGCCTGTACGATATCTGGAACGGCGAGGGATATCAAAACTTCCGCAATGACCATTTCATTCTAAAACCCGGGATCAAGTGCACCGAACAATGCGACATGCACTTGATTGGCAGCTACTTAGCTCAGTAAAGGAATATATGAGAAATACAATCAAATTAGGTGAGCGAATCATTGGTGATGATCAACCCGTCTACATCGTTGGCGAGATTGGCATCAACCACAACGGTGATCTGGAAGTTGCCAAAAGCCTTATGCTGGCAGCAAAAAAAGCTGGCATCGATGCGGTGAAATTCCAAAAGAGAACCCCTGAAATCTGCGTTCCACTGCCACAACAAAGCCAGATGCGTGATACACCCTGGGGCTACATTTCTTATCTCGATTACCGTTATAAGGTCGAGTTTGATGAAGCCGCCTATACTGAGATCGACCGCTATGCCAAAGAATTAGGTCTCGATTGGTTTGCCTCCTCTTGGGACATTCCCTCTCTTGAGTTTATGGAAAAATTCAACCCCGTAACCCACAAGATTGCTTCGGCATTGCTGACCGATAAGGAATTGCTGCGTGCACACCGTGCTACTGGCAAACCAATCATCGTGTCAACCGGCATGTCCACCATGGAGCAAATTAAAGAAGCCGTGGAAATACTGGGAGAAGACAACCTGGTCCTGTGTCATACTACCAGCTCTTATCCCTGCCCACCAGAAGAACTCAACCTGCGCATGATCCAAA
>DOEX01000125.1 GCA_003532515.1 Anaerolineaceae bacterium
CAAAAGACAAAGAAGTATAATTTGCAAGATTTTTATCCTCATTCAGCTGGAAGCTGGGAGTCTTTAATGAATATCATTGATGTAAACAACCTGACAAAATTTTATGGCAAGTCCCGTGGGGTGGAGAATCTTTCTTTCACAGTGAATGAAGGTGAGATTTTCGGTTTTATTGGACCAAATGGAGCAGGTAAGTCGACAACGATCCGCTTATTGCTTTCTTTGATTCACCCGACCAGTGGGCAAGCGACCATCTTTGGAAAAGACGTGACCAAAGTTGGTCCCGAAATTCGCCAGAACATTGGCTATTTGCCTTCTGAGGTCTTCTACTACGATGATATGCGTGTTCGCGACTTGCTGGATTATTCAGCCAGTTTCTATCCTGAGGATCACCGCGAACGAATCGCCTACCTGGTCGACGTGATGGAACTGGAGATGAACCGCAAAATCCGCGACCTGTCGTACGGTAACAAGAAAAAAGTGGGCATTGTGCAGGGTTTGCTGCATTGTCCGCCGCTTTTATTCCTGGACGAACCCACCAGTGGTTTGGATCCGCTGATGCAGCGAAAATTCTTCGACTTGATTCGCGAGGAGAACAAAAAGGGCGTCACTGTCTTCTTCTCGTCTCACTTTTTGGGTGAGGTGCAGCGTATTTGTGATCGAGTTGGGATCATCCGGGAAGGCAGAATGGTGGAAGTGTCCGATATGCGCACCCTGCAAAAGAATAATTACAAGAAAATTCGGGTTTTAAGCCAGGATGCCTCAGCCAACTTTGAAATACCTGGTGTAAGCAACTTGCAGCAGGAGGATGGATGGACACAGTTCTTCTACTCAGGTGACATTAATCGGGTCCTGCAGCGAGTGAGCGGTTTCGCGATCGAAGATTTGAGCATCGAAGAGCCTACGCTTGAAGAGATCTTCATGCACTATTACGAATAGGCAGCCCATGAACAAAGCCATCTACCGTTATGAATTACGCCAACGCTGGTCCTCTGTTGGCATTTGGATTGGATCATTGGCTGGAATAGTGCTGATATTCATGTCGCTTTTTTCCAGTTTTTCTGCTGACATGGCCGCCATGAACCAGATGCTCGAGAAGTTCCCACCAGAGTTTAAGGCTATGTTTGGGTTGACCGCGCTTGATCTTGCCACGCTGGAAGGCTACTATGCCTTTTGCTTTATTTTCTGCCAACTCTGCCTGGCGATTCAGGCAGCAAATTATGGGCTTAGCCTGGTATCCGTGGAAGAGGCTGAACTAACCGCGGATTTTCTGCTCACCAGACCACTGAGCCGTCCCACGATTCTCACCAGCAAACTCCTTGCAGCCCTTACCAGTTTGTTAGTAACCCAAATCTGTTTCTGGGCGGCCAGCCTGGCAAGTATCACCTTGTTTAAAGGCAATGCACAGTATGAACTGAATGCTATTTTCCTTCTATTTGGAAGCATAGTCATTTTTCAACTGATCTTTTTCAGCGTGGGTTTGTTGATTTCACTACTGGTAAGAAGAATGCGTAGTGTCACGCCCTGGAGCCTGGGACTGGCTTTAGGGACTTACGTGATCAGTGCCTTCAACGGAATTCTGGGAGATGCCAAACTTGAATATTTGAGTCCTTTCAAGCATTTTGAACCTGGAAAAATCATCCGGAATTTGCAATACGATACGCGCCTGGTTCTCCTGGATGTGGCGCTCGTCATACTGGCTGTTGGCGTTTCTTACTGGCTTTACCAGAAACGCGACATTGCCTCGCCGTCTTAGGAGCAGGATATGAGAATGTATTTTCGAGAACTGAAAGCCGGAATAAAGTCGCTGTTAATTTGGACGGTGGTGATTGCTTTTCTGATCTTTGTGGCAGTCGGCAAGTTTGCCGCTTTTGAGGGAAGCCCTGAGAGTTTGGCAATTTTAGACAACATGCCGCCGCAGCTTCTGGATGCTCTGAGCATGCGTGCTTTCAACCTGACCACCCTGGAAGGCTTCTTTGGCGTCATGTTTATCTATTTTGTTCTGATGGGCGCGATGGCAGCGGCGCTTTGGGGTAGTGAGGCAATTGCCAAAGAGGAACGCGACCGAACGGTGGAATTCACGCTGGTGCTGCCCGTCCCGCGCAGACGAATTGTGACCGCCAAGTTACTGGCAGCTTTAACTAACTGTGCCTTGTTTGTCCTGTTCACCTGGATACTCTCAGTGATCTCTGTGCGCGGCTATACACTTGAGAAACCATTTTTTGACCTCCTGCGGCTTGAGATGCTGGCAATGTTTTTGATTGAACTGGTTTTCCTGAGCATGGGCACCATGCTGGCATGTGTGTCAAAAACACCGCGCCGGGTAGGGACCATGGCGATCGGGCTGATTTTGTGGTTCTACTTCTTCAGCATCATTGCAGGGATGCATGAGAAACTGGGCTGGTTGAAATTCCTGACGCCCTTTGGCTGGTTTAATGCCAGTGATTTTTTCAAGAGTGGACGCTTTGAGCCTTACGCTCTGGTGCTGACAGGCGTGACGGTTGTGATTTTCTTGTTCACGGCATATGCTGTTTACGACCGTCGGGATTTGTACATCTGACTAAGACACAATCGCAGGTTTTCAATTGCACCGATCTCGCAAAGTAGCCCGCTGCTGAAAGCGGTATGGGCAGCATGTGGGCGGAAGTTGATCAACGGGTTTCAAACCAGGAAAAAGAAGGACACCTTCGGTGAAATCGTGTGCTCGGTCTGGAGACCGGCACAATTGGTTGTTTTTGGAGGGATGGTGGCTTGTCCCCATCCGTGTTATATTGCAGACCGGATTTCACGGATTTGTCGTTGCTCGTTCTATAAAAAAAGCCGGGTTCCGAAGCTGAACCCGGCATACATTTCTTGGTTTCTACAACACTTACTTCGCGTAACTGACCGAGCGGGTCTCGCGGATGACAGTCACCTGGATCTGACCAGGATACTGCATGGTCTGCTCGATCTCGTTGGCGATGTCTTTGGCGAGCGTGTGCGCCTGGTAATCGTCGATTTCTTCCGGTTTGACGATGATGCGAACTTCACGTCCAGCCTG
>DOEX01000146.1 GCA_003532515.1 Anaerolineaceae bacterium
CTGTCCATTGAGCTACGGGGGCAAGGTGGTTGATTATACTATTAACAGAAAAGATCAGACTGGACGTATTCCCTTATAGACCCGTGTAGAGCCAATTGTGCTCAGAATTGTTGCAGCAGGTTTTCGAATGATTTCTGCAAGCTCGTCAGAATCCATTGGCTGATTGTTCTTACTGAGAAACAATTTGAAGATGGAATCAACCAGGGGGGAGTTTGCGGTAATGAAATCATCCTGGCGGGCACAGTGGGTGATCAAAGTATAGACCAGAGCATCACCTTTGGTTACTTCGCCAGTGTCTGGATCCACTAAATCAAGCATGGCTTCATCGCTGAATTGAGCAAAAGCTTCTCTGTGCTCCGGGCAAAGGAAAGTGATCAGCGAACTTCGCCAATTACGGTCCTGGGACTTCCACCAGTCAAAATCAATGCGAAATTTTGTTTTCCTGTTCGGTTTCATCAAACTGGATTTGTTTAGCATTGATCCTCCTAAGCTTTCTCTGTGATGTGGTAGTAGTTGTCCCCTACATGGAAGAAATCTTCGCTTGAGAGTAGTACATTAAGCAAGTCCATCGGTGCTGTTCGACGAATAACATTCATTGCTGCGTATAAATCCACAAAGTGGACATGGTGTTGGTTATTCAGTTTGGATAATTCCGACATCATTCTCATAACATCTGTTTTCAGGGCAGATGACTTGTTTTGGCGGTTCTTCCAGACCTCATCCAAGCCGCCGACATCTGGAATCGCGATTGCCATGCGCTCGTTGAAACCTGCCGAGATAGGTTGCCTGAGGAGTGCAAAGACCAATCCACCATCAGCTCCGACCAGGACTGTTTTGATCCATTCCTTGTTCGATCGCTTTTTCTGAGGTTGGATTTTCATTACACCCGGGTTCTTGGTTCGCGATATTTCAATGATGCTGCCAGGGATAAGATTTTTTTCTTCATACCAACTGCGCAGCCCAATCACATAGTTATGGTCGCGTACGATCCAGGCTGAGATGGATTCTTGGGTCTGCTCATCGATGAACGCAACCTTGATGGTATGCGACTCTAAAGCGGAAGGTAAGACCTGGTTGGTCAACGGTGTGACAGGCAGACTGCCTGCTCTCCAATGGGGATATGTCAATGTAAGAGAGATTTTTTCGGCAGGTTCGGCATCGTTAATGTCTTCTGCTGAAAACGAAAGTTCATCATCCAACTCATCAAGCAGTTGATAGGTAACATCATCCAGTGAGTCCGAGATAATCGATAGATTTTCAGCACGAAGAAATTGCGGAATCTCCAGAACCTCGGGGGGCTCGAGCCGGCGCAAGAACCATGAAAATTGCCCTGTTGTACCAACCTCATCGAAGCGTGGATCTTCCTGGAGGGCATAATTTAATGAAAACTCGAGCAATTCCTGGTTTTCACCGCTGCCAGTAAATTCGAGCTGCTTCATCAGTTCATCAATGGCGATTGGACCGCCAGACATCGAATCAAGGATCGCTTCTGCAATGTTTAGATGACCAGGTCCCACATCGATCAGGAGGGAACGAGGAAACCAGGTGTTTCCAATTCGAACAAGATCGTTTTGTTCTTCGAGTGCGGTGCGCAACAAACTGTTGATATTCCGCCCATGAACTTTCATAATCGTCTCAGGGCTTTGCTCTTCCCCTGGAACACTCTGATAATTCTTCATATTGAGTTGATGCTCCGCTAATCCGGAAGCAAATTCTTTCACGACCCCATCTTCAAACTCGACCTGCATGACCTGGAAGGTGCCCATCCCAGGATTATCACCATCACGAATGGCCATAACGATACCAGACGCGCCATCCAATTCGGGGAAATTTAGTTTATCACCAGGCTGATAGGTTTCTTTCGGAAAGTAAGTTAATCCGGCTTTGGCTTTTTGAGATGCCTCTTCTGACGCAAGAATTTCGAGGCGATGGCGTAATAAGACCTGACTGAGTTTGTGAATAGGTAGAGGTTCTTCCGTTTCAAACAGATAGTTGGTGAGAAATTGGAGGTCGGCTGAACCTATCTCTAACTTTTCCCAATAATTAGGTTTTATTTTGTTGGGTGAAACGGTCATAAATTCCTCTTAGCTTCAAGTATCCTAAGATTATACATTAAATACACTGTGAGACAATCAAAAAGATAAGAATAAAGGTACAAAAAACCTCCACTTTAGATTGGGAAAATTGCCTGGCAATTCGAGGTGAGCTTCTGTTGTTGCATTAAAATTCCCAAGTTAATGCAAATCCCTTTGAAAATATCAGTGCGCTTACTTATCGATGGGTTAAATTTCTTCTAAGAAAAAAATTGATTAGCCTCATAACAAAAAAAGGCAGTCCGATTGTTCGGACCACCTTTTATTTGAAATTTTTCTTATTAATAATCAAATAAAGTACGCGATGAAGAATCCTATCAGCAGGCCCATCCCTGAGATTGTGACAAGTGTGAAAGCCTGGGTTCTGAAAAAATTGCGCTTACCAACTTTATTCATCCGGGTTAAACCCTTTTGAAGTTCAGGAGGATAGTGTTTAACTTCAAGACGTACGGTGGGTTGATAACTCAGTTGTTCCAAGGTGGACGAATTGAACAGGATTTGCTCAACAGGTCTGGCTTGTTTTGCTTTAAAGATGCGCTGAGTATCAAAAGAAAGGTGGACGGGCGGGTCCAGCTCCTTTTGCTTTGGAAGCTTTTTGCGTTTTTTCTCAGTTTTCAGGCTTTCCAATGGGAAGCTTGTGGCGGTCATGTGTACTCCTGTTTTATCCTCTGGAAGAAGACATTTTAATGATATTGCCTTCTTCATCCGCTACAACACGGATGGTCTGAGAAATTGACTTCCCATTAGGTAAATCATCGCTGAAGCTGTATTGAAGCAAATAATTGCCTGGTGAAAGCATGCTGACCTTTGGGGTTTTACCAGCAAGTTTAGGATGTTTTTTGACAACTTTTTCAGTGACGTTTCGAATCGCTTCTGCTTTCATGATGCCTGCTTTACTTCTTAACTCTCCTGCGCAAAAATGCAGGCACAGAAAGGTTATCCCTTGAGTCTATCTGAGGGTATTGTTCGAGACCAATTTCATTTCTTGGAGCTGGCTCTTCATATTCCTGCTTCAATTCAGTTTCAATCGGACGCGGTTCTTCTACCTGGTTCTGAGCCAAGCCGTTGAAACTTTCAGGCCGAAAATTTGCTTTTGGTGCACCGATCCCTGTAACGATCAAAATCAACTGAACACGATCTTCCATTCTTTGATCTGTAATGATGCCGGGAATGATGTCCGCATGCCCGCCAGTCGCGTTTTGCAGTGTTTTCAAAGCATCGGTCACATCCCGGAAGGACATATCTTCACTTCCGGTAAAGTTGGCGATCATACCAGAGGCTGAAAAGAGATCTATATCATCCAGCAACGGATGATGGAGTGCTTTTTCAATTGCCTGGTGGACTTTGTCCGGTCCACTGCCGGTACCAATCGACATCAGTGCGCCACCCCCGCGAGTCATAATGTTTTTGACATGCGAGAAGTCGACATTGATCAAACCTGTTTCGGTAACGAGCTCCGATATGCCCTGCACGCCTTGTCTTAGAACATCATCTGCAAGCGTAAAAGCCATTTCAAGAGGTAGATCTCGGGGTGCGACCTCAAGCAATTTGTCGTTGGGGATAACGATCAGCGTGTCGGTGAATTCCTTTAATTTTTCGATCCCTGTATTGGCATTGGATTGCCTTCTACCGAGTTCGAAGGAAAAGGGTTTTGTAACAATACCAACAGTTACTGCTCCGCAAGCTTTGGCGACTTTGGCTGCAATTGGTATAGAACCAGTTCCAGTACCGCCGCCCATGCCGGCTGTCAGAAAGACCATATCTGCACCTTGAAGATAGTTCGCAAGTTCCTTGCTACTTTCCTCAGCTGCAGACTCACCAACCGTAGGTAACCCTCCAGCGCCCAATCCACGAGTCAATTTTGGGCCCAGTTGAATTTTATTAGGCGCCAGGTTGATTGCCAGTGCCTGGGCATCAGTATTGGCTGCCACAAAAGTGACACCCTGCATGCCGCCTTCAATCATGCGATTGACTGCGTTTGAACCTCCACCTCCCATACCGATCACCACAATTTTGGGGGCAGCGGATGAAATGTGACTCGAATTTGCGTAGGTTGGGACCATGTTTTCTCTCCTTCAAATTATGCAGGAACACCGATGCTGTTGATGATCTGCTCATCGATCAAGCATCCGGCTTCTCGTAAAATATCTATATCATGCACACTGAAAGCACCGTTTTCATTCCATACGGTCACTTTGCGTGCGTTGGTTGCTTCAATGAGGGAAAAACCGATTGTTGGACGAGAGTCTCGAATAATCGGTCGGATGCGATCGAGCGTGTTTTCTGGTATGCCCCATTCATAAGAAGGCAGTAACAAATAATGATCGATCGGATAAATCCAGGCTGCCAGGCGATCTGAGACAGCGTACTCCAGGGTCTGCTTACGGGTGTGTTCAAGCTTTTCTTTATAGGCTGGTATCGCAGCGACTTTCGGTTTGCCGCTCACATCAAAGAAGGAGGTTGTACCTTCCTGGCTTTCTTCGCTAGAACTAAGGATCCAGAACAGGCAACCTAAGATGTTGTTTTTTTGGTCAGCCGCACGTCCGGCTTCTTCAGAAGGGCTAAGGGCGAAATCGACCAGCTCTTCGAAAGTTACCTTTGGGTCCAGGACACTACTGCGGATATCTGAACTACCGAAATAAAACAGGAACATCTTGGGGTCAACACCGATGATGCTGTTGATAAGATCCACATACCACTGCCAGGTATTGAAACCTATGTGATCTTCTTCGCCAATCTCACTCTTAGAATAGGGACGTGGGACCTTCCAATTGCGCTTTCCACCTGAGCCCCAGCTTAGGGGATGGTCAAAAGTCTGCGAACTGACAGCGATATGCAAGTTGGAAACAAAGTCAATGGAACGACGTTGTTTAGCCAGGTTAAGAACTTTTTTTAGGAAAGAGAGATCCCAATAATCACCGCCTGGTTGTAAAGGCGGAAATACTGGTATGAGTCCATGTTGTTCAGCAGCCCTGACAAAAGGCAGATAGCGGTCTAAAAATCTCTCAACCAGGTCACCTTGCGACCAGGTATCGTGCAGCCAGCTGGTTTTCATGTTCGGTCTATCGAAGAAAACGACATACTTTACACCCCATTTGGCATAAGAGCTAAGCAGGATACGTAAATCTTCAGCACGGACTTCTGAGTTGACCGCAAAGTCGAAGTGGATAATCGGTTGTACGCCCGAATCAAGCAATCCGCAAATGAACTCTTCCGGAATTGCGTAGGATGGGCTTGCTTTCAATACCAGCCACCCAGCCTGTAAGGACTCCAGTTCAGGTTTCCACAACGCCAGATCTCTGCTCTGGTAATGGCTTAAATCCTGAAAATAGTGAAAGCCAATTTTCTTTTCCATATCTCCATCCATTCACATTTCTTGCTACAGCTTAAAGTGCAAGTAGTATGCCAAGATTCTTTTCTGCTATAATTGCGTTCATGATTTTAGTCACCGGCAGCACGGGTTTCATCGGCACAAAATTCGTTAAAAAATTGGATGACAATTCTCTTGAGTATCGACTGCTGTTATCCCCAGGTTCGGTCGGCGAGGGTTTGCCAAAAGGAAAGAATTACGATCTTGTTTTAAGTTCGATGGACGATAGCGGTAGTCTGCGTTCAGCTTTCAACCACGTCGACACCATCTTCCATCTTGCTGGGATTGAGCAAGAGGGTATGAAGGCAGATCTGACCCAATTTGAGATCCGTGATCTGGAAGTCTTCACAGAAATCGCCAGGCAAGCCGGCGTAAAAAGATTCTATTACATCAGCCATCTTGGTGCTGACAAAAATTCGGCTTACGGTCTGTTGAAAGCCAAAGGCCGTGGCGAAGAAGTGGTCAGGAAATCAGGCTT
>DOEX01000182.1 GCA_003532515.1 Anaerolineaceae bacterium
TGTTCACTTCCAGGGTAGGCGAAGCAAACGTCCCGTACTTCAAGCATTACTTCGCCGCATTTTGCCAGATCGATTGCCTGGTCGATTCTTTCTGTGACACTCATCTCCACACTTGGGGCGGCAGATCGTGATTCATCCGGGAGACGCATAAACTTCAGGAACGATGCTAGCTCGAGGTCGATCGTCAGCAAGACCCTGCCTTGTTCAAACAAAACTGAGAGGACTCGTCCGAATTGTCTGGCAGCGTTGTAAATCAAAACAAAATTGCCGACCGTGATCGAACCAACAAATAACGCAGTGCCGAGGATGAGAAACACGATCGTGCTCTGAAACTCAACCAGCGTCAGAATCAGCCCATTTAAAATACCATTTTTGGTGAAGTACTCGTGGTTGACAGCCAGAATGCGGTCCATACTTTTTTTCGAGCGTTCGATCATCAGCTCCACGCCGTTATAAAGGCGCAGATCTTTGGCATATCGAAAGTCTCGTGAAATCTCGGTAAAATATCGGAAGGCGCGGGCTTCAGGATTGCTGCGTTCGTTGTTATCGATTTCCAGTTCGCGCAACCTTTTGAGCAAAGGCAAGCTCACGAGGTTGAGCCCCAAAAGGATTGGAAGCAGCCACCAATTCCAAAGCAATATGATAATGCCGGCGCTGATCAAGGTCACCAGCGCGCTTCCCAGTGCCATTAGAACATCTTTCAACTGCCAAAGGTAATCTAGGCTGTGAGCGGCGCGTTCTTTCGCGTCCAGGAAAGTTTTGCTCTCACCTTCCTGATACGGAATTGTGACCGCCTTGCTGGCAATTTTTTCGGTAAGGAAATATATTAATTCAAACGAAAAGGTTTCAAAGCGCATGGCAGCGTAATTTCGGAACAGGCTGAATGCCAGGCTGCCAATCGCCAAAAACGCCACCAATTGCCACAATATTACTGGTCTTTGAGCTCCCAAAAGCTCGTCCAGGATCAACTTGGGGATGTAAACATATAAAACGGGTATCAATCCACTGACGAGAGAACTGAAGAAAAGCCAGAAGTAAAAAGCCAGTATCTTCTTCTCGTAATACTTTAAAGAACTCAGGATGTTACGCATCGCCCGCCTCTGTGAAACTCTCACTTCCTTGGCGCTGCCGGTAGTTCTTTGCCTGAATTTCGAAGAGTTCCTGATACTCCCCTCTTTGGGCGATCAATTCGTCGTGAGAGCCAAGCTCCGTGATCCGTCCGTTTTTCAGGAAAGCAACCCGGTCGCAAAACCGCGTGCTGGCAAGCCGATGTGAAACGAAAATGCTGGTTCTGCCCTGCGTGTACCGCGCGTAGTGCTGATACATTTCCCGTTCCGCCAGAGGATCAAGGGCGGCAGTGGGTTCGTCGAGGATCAGCATCTTGCTTTCAGATTTGTAGAGGGCACGAGCAAGGAACAATTTCTGTCGTTCACCGCCTGAAAGGTCAATCCCGTTGTCATCCAGAATTCGCAGCAAATATGTTTCATCTTTGGTTGGGTATGATCGGAAAGTATCTGCGAACCCGGACTGGTCGACTGAATCCTGGTAGTGAACTTCATTGACGGTCGTATCCATCGCGATGTTATCCCGGATGGTGAAAGGCAGCACCATAGCGTCTTGAAAAACCACGCTGAGCAATCGGTAGTACTCCTTCTCGCTGTACTCCCAGATATCCTTGCCTGCCAGCAGGATCCGACCAGCGGTAGGTTTGTAGAGCCGGCAGAGAAGCTTAATCAAGGTGCTTTTTCCGGCGCCATTCTCGCCAACCAGGGCGAGTTTTTCCTCGGGAAGAATATGCAAATTCAGTTTTTCCAAAACAGGCTTATCCGTGTTCGGGTAGGTAAAACTCAGGTTTTCCAGCAGAATGTCCGGGGCCTGCGTGTCCTCCTCAGGCTGAGCCAGATACGCTTCGTCTTTGGTGATTTCCTCTTCGAGTGGGATAACGAAGTCCATATATTTTCGGAAACGGTTCGTTTCCATGCGGATTTTGACCAGGTTTTGTATGAGGCTTTGTGACACGACCATAAACGAGATCAACCCGCTTGTGTAGAGCGTAAACACAGAGGCGTCAATTGCCCCGAATGCGAATTGGCGGATGATCCAGCCATAAATCAAAACGTCACGCACAAAGTCTATCAGGATGATTACACTCGTGAGTTGAAAGTGCCTGAAGCTGACTTTGACGTCAAGGTCGTAACGCAGCCGGGCATATTTTTGCAGATAGGCGCGCAGCATTTCGAAAGTGTTGAAGAGCAGAATGTCTTTCTTTCTCAGCGGGTCTGTCATAAATTGCTGAATGCTCTCATGCCGACGGGCTGGACCTTGATATTCATCCCAAATCCCTTCCATATACCTGGTATCGGAACGGGCGATCAGGTAATTGGAAGCCAGAATCAGGAAGATCAGGATGAGAATCCAAGGGGAGAGTGCGGTCAGGAGCGTGGCGAATCCAAGCACACCGAGGATTTCTCCGGTCAGGGGCAGCAGCGTGAGCATGATCATGCCAGCGCCTTGATAAGGGCTTGAGACGCAGGAATGAGCAAAGTTGATATCATCCAGGGTTTTGGGGAGGAGCGTGTTGCTGTAGGGCATTTTGAGGCTGACTCGCGTCAGGTCGCGGATGAGGTGATAACGCACGGTATTCATGCGCATGCGATAGTTGCCTTTCAGCCAGGCGGCTGAAAAGCCTGCCAGCATTGCTCCGATTCCGGCAAGGACGACGAGAATGATCACTTGTTGGACACTCCACCGTTGGTAGTTGCGTAAAATGGCAGCTGGCACGAGCACCCAAATAAAAGGATACGCGGCGGAAATAAGCGCGTTGGCGGACATCATCCAAAGCATTTTAGGGTCGTATTGACGGATCTTTTTGAAGAGAAAGGGGATTGGTTTCATCGTGTACGCATACCGTCCGCAAGCAAAGGAAATTGTAACATGAAGGATGCGAAGTCTTGCCTGGATCACGCGCCGGTTCCTCATAGGAATGCAATTTTTTCTTCAAATTGGGTATGGTATTACCTGCCAATTCCCTGATAATTTTTCAAGCGTATGGGCGAATGGCATCCAATGATAAAAAAACCCCGTGAATGTTCACGGGGTTTTTGGTCTCGGGGGTTTGGTTATGCCAGCGCGGTCTCTACGACCTTGGTGAAGGCTTTCGGATCGCGCACGGCCAGATCTGCCAGCATTTTGCGGTTGAGAATTACCTCAGACTTG
>DOEX01000189.1 GCA_003532515.1 Anaerolineaceae bacterium
GGTTCTCCAGCCAGGTGCTCATGAGGAAGATGATATCCTGGAAGCGGGTGGAATCTTCGGAGATACGATTGCTGAGGGTGGGTCCGAGATTGAGCGCCAGGATGGTGTGCAGACCGGGCTCGGTACGGGTGGCTTCGTTGATGGTGCGGTTCTGCCCGTCTTCCTGCAGGGTGAACTGCTCGGCTTTGAGATCGCTGATGAAGTTGCCGAGGGCGTCATAGACATCCACATAAGTGGTGAGGCTGGGGAACTGCGAGAGGTCAGGCTGCGAGAGCACCGCCCGCAGACCGCTCTGGGCGGAGGCGGGGGTGAAAGTGGCAGTGAGAAGAAACGCGGTGAGGAGGAAAAGCAGGAGGACGCGTTGGAATTTCGGTTTTTTCATGTAGGGGTATTTTAATGCAAAAGAAGAGCTATGGATGGTGCTGAGGGAAAGAGGAAGTTGACAAAAGTTGACAAAAGTTGACAGTTTTTGAAAAAAAGAGGATTCGTTCCTGAGGAACGAAGGAATGTGGTTTCAGGGATGTGTTGTGTTTGTGGAGGTTCCATTTTATAAGAGGATGATGGTTTGTAGGGTGTGGGGGTGAACGGTTGACTGGTTGGTTCGATAATGACATGGTGAGATCCCTCACTGTGTTCGGGATGACATTGAGATGAGGATGTGGGCTCTGAAATGGACAATGGTTGAATTATGTCCTGAAAGATTCTTCGCGTGCGCTCAGACGATTAGTAATGTTTTGGGATAGACGGCTAACCGGATGGTTTGATACGCTTATGGTGAGATGCTTCGCTGGCGCTCTGCATGACGTATTGATCGAGATGTGGACTCTGGGTTGGATGTTGGGTGGATGCGATCTGAAAGATCATTCCCATTCGATGGTGGCGGGGGGTTTGGAGGTGATGTCGTAGACGACACGGTTGACGCCGGGTACTTCGTTGACGATACGGTTGGAGACGGATGCCAGCAGGTCGGTGGGCAGGTGCGCCCAATCGGCGGTCATAAAATCCTGGCTGGTGACGGCACGCAGTACCACGGTCTCCTGGTAGGTGCGCTGGTCGCCCATGACGCCCACGCTTTTGACCGGGAGAAGGGTGGCAAAAGCCTGCGAACTACCCTGGATGGTGCCGTCTTCATCTACGCTCATGTGAAGCAGATCAGCTTTGCCCAGTTCTTCGCGAAATATGGCATCGGCATGGCGAACGGTAGCAATGCGTTCCGGAGTAACTTCACCCAGGCAGCGCACTGCCAGACCCGGACCGGGAAAGGGTTGACGCCAAACAAGTTCGGTCGGCAAACCGAGTTCCAGCCCGATCGCCCGGACCTCATCTTTGAAGAGGAAACGAAGGGGCTCAATCAGCTTGAATTGCATGTCATCAGGCAAGCCGGCGACGTTGTGATGGGTTTTGATGCGATGGGCTTCGGTCACGCCGATGCCCTTGGATTCGATCACATCCGGGTAGATTGTGCCCTGAGCCAGGAATTCGAAATCGCCAACCTCTCGGACGGCCCGTTCAAATTCGCGAACAAACATTTCTCCAATGATTTTTCGCTTTTGTTCCGGGTCAGTTACGTTTTTCAGGCGGGTAAAATAACGCTGCGAGGCATCGACCATCAGCAGGCGTTCTGCGAGAAGGGGACGAAAAGTAGCTTCGATTTGCTGGGCTTCACCCTCGCGCATTAAACCAGTATCGATAAAAACAGCAGTGACGTGATCGCCTACCGCTATTTGAACCAAAGCGGTGGTGATAGCAGAATCGACCCCGCCAGAAAGCGCAGAAAGCACGCGACCACTGCCGACTTGCTGGCGGATGTGCTCGGTGCTTTCTTGGATGATGTTTTTTGAGGTCCAGGAAGGTTGGACGGCACAAATTTTCAGGATGAAGTTTTCGAGCATTTCGATGCCGTGCTGAGTGTGGTGAACTTCGGGATGGAATTGGAGACCGTAACGGCTTTGCGCGTAATTTGCCATGGCTGCAAATGGTGTGCTGCTTGTCTTCGCAATACCAATGTAGCCTTCAGGCAAGGTGGAAACCTGGTCTCCATGGGACATCCAGACATTCTGATTGCCGAGGTGGAGGAGCGGATTGGGTTCTGGGACAGTCAGACGGGTGAGTCCATATTCGTGTTCTTCACTCTGAACCACTTTGCCACCAGACTGATGGGCAAGGGCTTGCATGCCATAGCAAATACCCAGGATCGGCAATTCACTTTTTAGAATGTAGTCCTGGATGTAGGGAGCGTTTTCTGCGTAGATAGACTGAGGACCGCCGGACAGAATGATGCCACGAGTTTCTGGCGTGATAGCTTCAGTTTGGCTGGCATTCCAGGGAAGAAGCTCGCAAAAGACATGCATATCGCGGATACGGCGACCTATCAGTTGGGTAAATTGGGAGCCAAAATCAAGAATTACGATCCGATCGCTCATTTATCCTCTTATGCCTCAAATTCGTCAGTAAATTCGATTTTGCCGTCATCCATAGAAGAGATGGAGACGAGTGAATGAATGGGGACTCCCAACTTAGAGAGTAAGGTGCGTCCACCCTCAAAGGTCTTTTCAATTAGTGTTCCAATCCCGACCACTTCGGCACCAGCGACTTCTGCAAGGCGGACGAGACCAGCGATGGTTGCTCCGGAGGCAAGAAAGTCGTCGATAATGAGGATTTTTTCTCCTCTGCCGAGGTATTCCGGAGAGACAATCAGTTCAGTGTTGTGTCCTTTGGTGTGAGAGGGCGCGACAGTGATGTAAACCTCGCTAGGCATTGTAACTGGTTTTGTTTTGCGGGCGTAGACGACCGGCAGATCGAGATATTTGCCTGTCATGAGGGCAGGAGCGATACCCGAGATTTCAGCAGTCAGAATCTTTACCGCTGTTGTGTCTGCGAACAAACGAGCGAATTCTTTGCCACACTCATCCATGAGGAGGGGGTCGACCTGGTGATTGATGAAGCGATCAACCTTAAGGATGCCATTACCAAGATTTTTTCCGTCGGTTAGTATTCTATTTTTCAATAATTCCAAGATGATGCTCCTTTGGTGGAAATGAAGGATTGGGAACGAAGGTTGGTCAAAACGATATAAGTAGACGTTACTGCTCCATGACACATGAGAATATTATAACAAGGACCCCGCGATGAATGCCTGGAATTAGCCATTAATAGGGCGGGTTTGGAACCCGCCCTTGTGTACAAGAGCAAAGTAAGATACGAGAAGATTACTGTGACTGCTTGAGCATCTCGCCTTTGAGGACAGTGACTGCCTTACCACCAATGTAAGCGCGTTTTTCTGCAAGACGTACCCAAACTTCACCACCGCGAGCAGAAGCCTGGAAAGCGTGGAACTGGTTTTTGCCAGTTTTTGCTTCCCAATAGGGTCCCAGGAGACAATGTGCCATGCCAGTGACCGGGTCTTCGGGGATGCCGGTTTTGGGAGAGAAGAAGCGTGATATGAAATCGAATTTTGTTCCTTCGCCTGATGCAGTTAGTGCAAAATCGGTATGATCAAGCTGGGAGATCAAATCATAATTAGGTGAAAATTGGCGCACCTGCTCTTCACTGGCGAGTTCCGCAACAAGGACACCGTTTTCAGACTCGGCGGCTGCCAGAGGTTCAAAACCGAGAATCTCCTTCAGTAGTGGTGGAGTAGCCAGAGGGGTCACCTTAAGGCGCGGCATGTTGATTTCGATTGTCCCCCGATTGAAGGTTGATGTGAGGACCCCACTGCGGGTATGAAAATTGATCATCTCATCCAGATCGTAAAAGCCAAATTCGTAAAGGATGTGCGCACTTGCGATGGTCGCATGACCGCACAGGTCAACTTCGGTGGTGGGGGTGAACCACCTCAATTCATAATCATGACCCTTAGGGCGCAAGAAAGCAGTTTCAGAAAGATTGATCTCCTGGGCGACAGACTGTAACCAGCTATCTTCCCTGGTATCTTCCATTAAAATTACCGCGGCTGGATTGCCTTTGAAAGGTTTAACTGCAAAAGCGTCGACCTGATAAAACGGAAATTTCATCATCAACCTCCTGAGAACTGGTTGATAAGATTGTACCTCTAATACATATGCTTTGAACAGGGTTTAATTGCAGCGAGATCACTCCAAAAGAAGTGTTTGCGTTAATTTGCCTCAAAATTCTTAGCGGTTATAATGGAAATTGTGAAAACGAAAAAGTATTTCTTGATTGCCGTGGTATTTTTGCTTGGCGCACTTGTGAACCCAGCGGCGGTAAATGCCTCTTTAATTCAGGCTGAAACGGGTCCGTATTACGACTTACCTCTTTGTATGCCAGGTTACTATCCAAAAGATCCGGGAGATTGCCTTCCGTTCGGTCCTTCGCAGACCATAAGCGGCTTGCGGGAACAGGGTTTTCCTTATCCTTTGGCAGGGTTACCGGCAAATAAGCCAGACCCTTCCTTGAATGCACTACCGATTCGGATTGCCAGCATTAATGCCGGACAAACAAAGGTCTACGCCAGCCTTAGCGATGCTACCAGCGGTGGAACTGTGATCCGTTCTTATCCAGGTGGTCTTTCCCGTTATGTAGCTTTCGTTGAGCAAGCAAACGCAGGCGGGAGCACCTTCGTGCGTCTCCTGGGTGGAGGATGGATCGAGGCTCAGCCACTTTATTCGATCCCTAATTGGCAGGGTCTTGAATTCTTTGATTCTCCCCAAAGCGATTTTGGTTTTACAATCGATGGGACGGGGTCTTACAATGGCACGAGTTTCTCGTCCGGAGCGACCGGTAATGCCTACAACAAATACGAATCTTTCCCGATCTATAACGTGGTAGAAGCAGAAGGGTATGAATGGTACCAGGTTTCACCGACAGAATGGATCCCATCTTTGAAATCCCGTCGTGTTGTAGTTGATACCAGCACTCCGCCTGGAGTTGAAGGTGGAAAATGGATCAATATTGATTTGTATAACCAGACGCTTTCAGCGTACGAGAACTATGAATTGGTTTTCGCTACGGTGATAGCCTCGGGCTCTGGTGATCTGTATTCCGATCCTGGCACTTACCGGATCTATGAGAAAAAGGAACTGGAGCAAATGCAGGGATCGTATACCAGCGATCGTTCCGATTTTTATTACATGGAAGGTGTGCCCTGGGCGATGTATTACAACCATGCCCAGGCGATTCATGGAATTTATTGGCCAGCGGTTTTGGGATTCAAGCAATCGCACGGTTGTATCAATATGTTCCCTGGGGATGCGCATTGGCTGTACAACTGGGCTGAATTGGGCGATTATGTCTATGTGCACGATCCTTCCGGTGAGACGCCAGTGCCGACCCCGACACCGGTCGGTACCCCCGCACAGGAAATTATTTATCCAACGGCGACACCGAATCCGTAGAGAATAGGGCAACAATTGCCCAATGGTGGTGTGGATTTGGAACCCGCCCCAACGAAGTTATCAGTATTAAATACAAAAAGCCAGGTTCAGATGATCAGCCTGGCTTTTTAATAAATTATGAGAGTTTAGCCACACTGCCAGCGAATCTGCTTGCCTTCCAGAACGTTGACAACTTCGGAGGCGATGTCTTTTGCAGCGCGGACTTGCGCTTCCTTGGTCTGAGCACCAATATGTGGGGTTGCAATTACTTTGGGGTGTTTAACCAGGGTCCAGTCTATGGGCGGTTCTGTTTCGAACACATCGATGGCGGCACCAGCAACTTTGCCAGATTCCAATGCGCGCAGCAGAGCAGCATGATCGATCACACCACCACGGGAAGCATCGACGACATAAGCGCCGTCCTTCATCAAAGCGAAAGTTTCATCATTGAGCAAATGTTTGGATTCTGAGGTCAAAGGAATATGGATACTGAAGAAATCAGCCTGCGGAAGGAGTTCTTCAAGTTGTAACTGTTCGAAACCCTTCTCGCGAACAAAATCGGGAAACCAAATCTTATCAAAAACGATTACTTTCATGCCCATGCAGGAAGCATATTTGGCAACAAGCTGACCGATCCTGCCAAAGCCGATCATGCCCAGCGTCTTGCCCATCAATTCTGTGCCCATGAGGGTTTTCTTGTCCCAATTTTCATGTTTCATGGCTTCATCAGCACGAGGTAATTCTCGGGAGAGACCAAAAATCATAGCCATAGCAAGCTCGGCGACTGCTTCAGAAGTAGCCACAGGGCAATTCACCACAAGAACACCATGCTCTTTGGCTACGGCGAGGTCAATGTTGTCCACACCGACTCCAGCACGACCGACGACTTTCAGTTTCTTTGCAGCTTCAAAAACCTCCCGGGTAACCTTAGTGCGACCACGCACGATCATGCCATCATATTCGCCGACTTCCAGTAAAAGTTGGGCGGCATCGATACCTTTCCTGTCCACTGCTTCACCAGCCTGGTTGATCAGATCCTTGCCAACGCTCTCCAAGCCGTCTGTGATGATCACTTTGAATGCCATAACTAATTTCTCCTTTTTTAGAATGGTTGTGATGTTATTGTACTATCTTAAACCACGAACGTCACCTTTTCTAAAGGTAAAACCGGTGGAATCAAAATATTCCAGGACTGCTGCAGCGTATTTCCGGCTGGTCTTGAAGTGGTCCCGGAATTGTGCCAGGCTAAGTTCACCTGAGGTGAGAATAGTCTCCTGGACCCACTGACGCATTTGTGTTAGCGCTTCAGGAGTAAAAACCACCTGATCAGAGACCGCCACGAGCTTCTGTGAGGAAAGCAGACCTTCAATTAAGTCAGCACTTATTCGCGCCTCAAGTTGGTTGATATCCGGCGGACTAAATGGATTCGCCTGGAAATCAGCCAATAAGGGCGCAACCAAGGCTTCGTCTTCCGGGCTCAAAACGACGTGATGTCCTGATGCCCAAACAAGGCTGCCTTTCTGGACAACCAGATGATTTTCAACCATTTTGTCGACGACCTGATCAAACAAGACCTGTGAAAGACCGAGCTCAGACCGGAATTCTTCCCTGGGCATACCGGCTTTGTAGGGGTAATTGAGATGAAAAGTTGCCAGACTTTCGAGCCCTTTTTGGTTCAGTGATTGCCAATAGGCGGGATGGATCAAGGTTTGTTTATTGATCTCTTTATATTTTCCGAGGCTATAAACTTGTTTGTTTTCGAGCATGGAAGTAATCATCTGGCTGATTTCTGTAAGTGGTAGGGCGGATTTTTGCGCCAGAGTAGCCAGATTGGTTGCCTTTAGATTTTCCAGGAGTTGACTAACAAGTTCGCTCTCGTTTCCAGAGAACATTTTGTCAAGCCGTTCCAGGTTGTCCTCATGAAAACGTTTATAGGTTTGAGTGGGGTCAGGGTCCAATATCACGCCGCCACCAAGTGTTTCAGATGGAGAGGGCAGGCGCAAAATAAAGCGGTCACCTTTTGAAGCAACCACTGGATGGTCTGTGCGCAACTGGACAAAGGCATCCTCACCAGGCTTCAGCACCTGGCTGCCCAATAGGCGAACACGCGTAGTTGTTTCACTGGCGGCGAGAAAGAGTTTCACCTCGAGGTTGTGTTTCAGAGGGTAGGGACTATCATTGAGCAAACGAAAATGCGCATCCAGTAAGGTGGTCGGTTTATAGTCACCGGGATGAGCGATTACATCACCCCGAGCAATATCCTGGTAATTCAAGTTGACGATGTTGACTGCCGCTCTGAAACCGGGTTCGATTTTTTGCAGTTTGTGGTGATGATTTTGAAGTCCCCGGATTCGTCCGGTTTTACCTCCGGGCAAACAAACAACTTCATCGCCAATTTTGAAGCTACCATCCAACAATGTACCGGTCACTACAGTACCAAAGCCAGTCAAGGTGAAAACCCGGTCTACTGGCAAACGCGGTTTGCCCAAATCTTTACGGCTTGGGATTCCTTGAAGCGTTTTCTGAATTTGCTCAAGCAGTTCGAGTATGCCTGAACCATTTCGAGACGAAACTGCCACGATAGGCGCATCTTTTAAAGAGGTAGACTGAACGAGTTCGCGGATATCCATCGAGACTAATTCGAGCCATTCCGGATCTTGAACGAGGTCAGATTTGGTCAGAACAATTACACCGCGCCTGATGTCCAGCAAATCTACGATAGCCAGGTGTTCGCGGGTTTGGGCTGACACCCCTTCATCGGCAGCCACGACTAGTAACACCGCATCTATCCCACCAATCCCAGCCAGCATGTTAGCGATGAAGTCACGGTGACCAGGGACATCAATGATGCCAATTTCTTCCCCAATTGGAAGAATCATTGAGGCAAAACCCAGCTCAATGGTCATCTCACGGGTTTTTTCTTCCTTCAGTCGGTCAGGATGGGTGCCGGTCAAAGCGGCGATAAGGGAGGATTTCCCGTGATCGACATGACCGGCAGTACCAAGAATGTACATATGTTACGAAGTTTTGCTATCCACGAGAGGTGCAATATTCTGGATTGACTCCTGGAAAGCCACCAAGACCGTTTGGACATGCCTTACAGTTTCACGGCTCAGGTTATCCAGGTCGTCCCGCATCAAAGCTGTCAGATCATCCATCTCCTGGAGTTGTTTCGTCAATTCAGCAAATTCCTGGGTAGTTTCCCTGGTTTGTTCTTCCTGGGCGAGCATGTAGTTCGTCCAGCGCTTCACGTCATCTGACTTGAAATTTGTCCAGTCCTGGCGATAACGGTCATCGTTAAGGCGTTGGAGCTCTGTAATTTCATTGATGCGGCGCTCAAAGCGTTGCGAGGTCTCTTCGGAGGTTTGGAT
>DOEX01000100.1 GCA_003532515.1 Anaerolineaceae bacterium
CTCTGCCTGGATAAACCTGAACCGCTGAATACATTGCTGCTGGGATTTGCCCTGAAGCATAGCGGTCAGGAGTAACCATTGTAACCAACTGACAAGTGTCAGAGGTAAATTAGAAAAAATTTAGACAGGAGAAACAATGAAAAAGTCGTTATTTTTTGTAGTCGCCATGCTGCTCGTACTGAGCATGGTATTGGGTGCTTGCGTCAAGCCCATTGAGCAAACACCTGAACCAACTGAAGAAGTTGTAGTAACTGAACCTCCAGTGGAAGAAACCGAAGAAGTAGTTGTCACTGAAGAAGTAACTGAGGAACCTGTGGCTGAACTTGGACCAGTGTTGAAAATTGGTCAAATCGGCATGATGTCTGGTCTGATGGCTCTTTATGGCATGCAGCAGGAGCGTGGTTTCCAATTAGGTTTGGAGTACATGGCTAACGGTAATTTTGACGATCAAGGTCGTCCGATTATTGCTGGTCGCCCGGTGGAAGTCATTGTAAAAGATGACGAAGGTTCCCCTGAAAAAGCAGTCTCGCTTGCGCAGGAACTGATCGAAAAAGACGGTGTCGAAATTTTGCAAGGCCCCGTTTCTTCCGCCTCCGCAGTCGCTCTGACCAATGTTGCGCTGGAAAACAAGATCATCCTGATGATTGACCCAGCTGCTTCCTCCTTCCCAACTGGTCCTAACTTCAACCCCTATGTCTTCCGCACTTCACGCACCAGCTTTGACGATACTCTCGTGATCGCAAAATACCTGGTCGAAAATGTCGGACCCGATTTTGCCCACATCTACGTGGACAACGCTTTTGGTCAGGGCTCCAACGTGGCATTGGCTTATGCTGTAGCCAAATATGGCGGGAACCTGATTGCTCCGGTAGCCGTGCCCTTTGAGACCACCGACTTCACTGCCTATATCCAGCAAGCAATGGATAGCGGCGCAGATAACCTCTTCCTGACCTGGTCTGGAACCGGCTATGTGACCTTATTCCAGCAATTGACTGATCTTGGTACGCTCGATTCCATGACTGTTGGTACAGGTTTTGGTGATAATGCCTCCTTCGCGGCCGTCTTTGGCAGTGCTGTTGGTTCAACTGGTCTGAACGTCTACCATTGGACCGTGCCCGAGAATCCTGTCAATGACTGGATGGTTGAACGCCACCTCGAAGTTTTCAATGAATATCCCGATCTCTTTACCGCCGGTGGCTTTGCCTCCGCGATAGCCTTGGCTTCGGCATTGGAAAAAACTGGTGGTGATGCCAGTGGTGATGCTATGATCGCTGCTCTGGAAGGTTTGACGTTTGACGGACCCAAAGGTACCTATTACATTCGTCCTGAAGATCACGTTTGTGAGCAACCGATGAATATCCTCAAACTGGTCAACCTTGATCCTGACCTCGACAAAGACGGCATCAACGAATATCGATTCTTTGAAACCATCTATGTCTCTGAATACAATGAACTGGCTGTACCTTGCACGCTTGAAGGTGAATATGCAGATCGCTGCGGTGACCTTACCGTCATCCCAGCTCCATAAGTCAATAATTGAAAAGGCAGGGAGGGTTACCCTCCCTGCCCATCAACACTATAGTATCGTGTCATTACGATATACCAGACCTTTTGCAGGTATGCGCTTGTTTGTGTAAATTCTTAGTCTATTAAAAAGGTATCGAGCCACGATAATAATTGTGGAAAATTTGACAGGCATTGTGTACGTGTATTGTTTCAATATTTTTTTAACGGACTTAAGCTTGTAACAAAAAGGTTCATCTTATATTTGTACTTTTGAATTGGATAAGGAATGAATAGAATGACCAATGAAAACATCCTTGAAGCGCAAAACCTGCGCAAGTCTTTCGGCGGACTGGTGGCTGTAGATGACGTCAGCATCCAGATAGCCAAAGGCAGTATGCATGCAATTATCGGTCCTAATGGAGCTGGGAAGACGACATTATTTAATCTTCTAAGCGGCATCATGGCACCAGAAGACGGAAAAATCTTTTACAAAGGTGAAAACATAACCAATGTTGCGCCTCAACGCCGGGCTCATATGGGCATAGGACGTTCGTTTCAGATTACCAATATTTTTCCGAACCTGACAGTTTTGGAAAATATACGTCTGGGGGCACAGGCGATTGGTAAAGATAATTTCCGCTTTTTGACGCTGGCTGAAGCCTATCCCGGATATGTGGAAAAAGCCATGGCGGTAATTGAGATGGTTGGTTTGCAAGGAAAAGAAGGGATGTTGGCTCGCAATCTCGCCCATGGTGAAAAACGCAAACTTGAATTGGGTATCATGCTCTCAACCGAACCGGAATTACTTCTTTTTGATGAACCGACTGCAGGTATGTCTTCAGAGCAGGTGCCCGAACTGATTGAGATCATCAACAAGGTGGTGCGAGCCTACAATCGAACCGCTATTCTGGTTGAACACCGCATGGACATGGTGATGTCGGTCTCCGACCGGATTACGATTATGGCTCTAGGTCGTTTGTTGGCAGAAGGCAGCCCCCAGGAAATTGCTCACAACCCACAAGTTCAGGCGGCGTATTTAGGCGATCTTTACGGAGAATTAGGATGACAGAATTAACAAATACCAACGAATATCTATTAAGCGTTCAAAGTATTGACACTTTTATTGGTCAATTCCACATTCTCGAAGGAGTCTCAGTCAATGTAGCCAAAGGGTCAATCACTGTACTGCTGGGTCGTAACGGAGCAGGAAAGACTACTACACTTAAGACGGTGATGGGCTTGACTCCTCCTCGGGATGGGAAGGTGATCTTTGACGGACAGGAAATTCAGGGTAAACGCGCATTTAATATTGCAAACCTGGGCATTGGTTATGTCCCCGAAAACAGGGCTATTTTTAGAGCGCTAACAGTGCTTGAAAATTTGAAACTTGCTGAACGCAACAAAGGCGATTTAGAGCGGCATGCAGATTTTATTTATGATCTTTTTCCAGATCTGGAAAGACTCTCGAAGTTGAAGGGAAACCAACTATCTGGCGGACAGCAGCAAATGCTGGCTGTAGCCCGGGCGCTGGTGCCAGAGAACAAACTACTTCTTATCGATGAACCAAGCGAAGGTCTGGCTCCAATATTGATTCAGCAAATGATGGAAGCCATACGCAAATTAAAAGACACAACGACCATCTTGCTGGTTGAGCAAAACTTCATTATGGCTAGCCAGCTGGCAGAGCGTTATGTAATTATCGATGATGGTAAGAGTGTCCACAGTGGGCTAATGTCAGATCTGGTGCTGAACCAGGAGCTCATCCACCAATATCTTGGAGCAAGCATCCAGGCTCCAATCAGCGCAAGTGAGGCGTAATGAAACACGAAAATAAAAAAATCCTCTATATCGTGATTGCTATTTTGGTGATTTTCGGCGTGCTGTACGGCTTGTATAGTTATGCCGGACAAGAAGCTTTCATCCGCACCACGCTTTCGGGGCTAACGCTGGGCTCGCTTTTCTTTCTGGTAGCTGCCGGGCTCACCCTTATTTTTGGTCTGATGGATGTTCTCAACTTTGCTCACGGTTCAATGTTTATGCTGGGCGCATATGCAGGATGGCAGTTCTACACCAATCCAACCTTTATCTTTGGTGTCCTTCCTTTGGTTTTGGCTTTTGTTGCAGGAATCATGGTTATACCCTTGATCAAACCAGAACTTGTCCGGCTCAAATTGAGCGATTCCTGGCAAAAAAGGTTACCAAAGCTCTTGTATCTGGCAGGCTTAATTGTTGGTGTTCTGGCGGTTCTGAAATTTGATATCGCCGGGTTGGCGGAGACTGCTATGGTTGCCATAGTAACCACTTCAACGGGTGCACTCGCTGAGCTCAGTCCACAAGAACCACTCTTGCGTTTCATGTGGAGACCTGTGTTGTTGTTCATAAGTGGGGCACTGGTGGCAGCAGGGGTAAGTAAACCAGGAGATCGTGCAGAAATTACTGCTCCTGAGCCATTGAAAAATCGGTTGGTCCTACCCATAATTCTTTTAGTTCTGACTATTCTGTTTACCTTTGTCCGTGAAAGCGCATCAGAGCTGGTTTTGTTGATGAATGGAAATCTGAGGTTTGCGCTGGCGGTCATCGTTGCCACCCTTTTTGGATTTTTGCTGGGTGCGCTGATCGAAATAACCATGATTCGACCTCTCTACATCCGACCTTTCTTTATCGTGTTGATGACCCTCGGCTTAAGTTTTGTATTACGTGAACTGGTACAGGTACTATGGGATCCGCTGGCATACCAAATGGTGCGTCCACCCCTTTTTGCCCAACCAGGCAGGGCTTCTACAATTGCTGAATGGCTGGCTAACGGATCGTCAACGATCAGTATTGCCGGTGTGACCTTCCCGACCTATCGGCTCTTTGTGATTTTACTTGGAGTGGTCATGTTTATTTTTGTAACACTTCTGATGACGAAAAGCCGCCTGGGAATGATCATTCGTGCTGGTGTGCAGGACCCCCAAATGGTTGAGGCTCTGGGCATAAACGTAAAAAGAGTTTTCACCATTGTTTTTGCTCTTGGAGTAGCACTGGCGGCTTTGGGTGGGATTGGTGCCGCGCCTTTCTTACCGGTTCAACCCATGATGGGTGATCAATATCAAATGCAAGGATTTATTACCGTTGTAATCGGCGGGATGGGTAGTTATGTTGGTGCTTTCGCGGGGGCTATGATATTGGGGATGGCACGCGCTTTTGGCGATTATTTTGCGCTCAAACTTCAACTGTCACCTACCATTGCTGAAGCTTCGACCGTTATTATCATGATTATCGTGCTGCTCTTGCGACCGCAAGGACTTTTTGGGAAAAAGGACTAACCATGAAAAATATTTGGAAAAAAGACAAAGGATTTGTCATTTTTGTAGCCCTGGCTTTTGCTTTTCCCTTCATTTTTTCCTTGCTGGGTCAAACCAGCTTAACCGAAGGAACAAATAAGTTTTGGCAGGGACAATTGATCAACTTCTTCATTATGGCAGTTTTTGCCATGAGTTACGATTTGCTCATCGGATACGCAGGCATGTTGTCGTTCGGTCATGCCGCTTCGTTTGGTGGTGGTGCTTACACTGTGGCTCTATTACTCGAACATGTTGCTCCTGATATTCTGAAAAGCTATCAAATATTCATTGGGAGCACCAATATCACCGAAATCGTGATATTGATTGTGTGTTTTTTGGCAGCAATCCTGGTCTCGATCTTGATAGGATTGCTGTTTAGCGCTTCAGCTATGAGGGTCAAAGGAGCTTATTTTGCCATGCTGACCCTGGCACTCGCTACCGCTCTAAACTTGCTCGCTCGTGCAACCGATTTTGTAGAATGGACAGGTGCGGATGAAGGTATGCACGGTGTGCCCGTGCCGCTATGGATCAACCCAACCCAGAACCGTCTGACCTTCTACTTTATCGCACTCGCATTCCTTGTTCTTGCTTACATTTTGATGAAGCGTATCGTTAGCTCGCCTACCGGGCGAGTGATCCAGGCAACACGAGAAAATGAAGATCGGGCACGAATGATTGGATACAACCCGGTTACTTATCGCACTTTGGCTTTTGTGATCGCTTCGGTGTTTGCAGGGCTTGCCGGCGGATTTTATGCTTTGTGGACCACCAGTGCTTCCCCCTCGATGACTTCCGGGGTGACAACAGTAAACGTGTTGATCATGACCATTCTGGGTGGCATGGGCACGCTGGTAGGACCTCTGCTGGGTGCGGGTATCATGCAGATCTTCAGCCAGTTTTTATATACCTGGTTCGGCGCTCGCTGGCCTTTGGTTTTCGGCATCATTTTTGTGCTTATCGTGATGTTCTTGCCTTACGGCATCGTAGGCACCTGGCGCTTGCAGGGTTTCAAAATTAAGCAAGGCTGGCAGCGACTGCTGGAGTTAACCAAGACGAAAGAAACGCCAGAGAAATAGATTTATTGTTGGTTTTGTTAGGCCGGGCTTCGTAATTGAACCCGGCTTTTTTATGTGTCATCCTGAGTCTTTTTTGCGAAGGATCTCAGTTTTATTCGTGAAGATTCTTCACTTCGTTCAGAATGCTAAAAAACTGCCGGTAGAAAAACCGGGTTGCGTATGTCAACCCGGTTAACTATTAATTTTCAGCTCTGGAACGCGCGGTGCACGTTCCCTACTTTCAGCTAAACTTTCCGCTCAATTTCATCCAGGGCGAGGGCAACAAAATCTTCCACGCTCATGGCACCGGGGTTTTCGCCACTGCGCCTGCGCAGGGCGACCTGACCGTCTTCC
>DOEX01000107.1 GCA_003532515.1 Anaerolineaceae bacterium
CAACGGCGCGGGCAAGACCACCCTGTTCCGCATGATCACCGGACAGGAAGAGCCGGACAAAGGAACAATCCGGGTCGGAGAAACGGTAAAACTGGCCTATGTCGATCAGAGCCGCGACGCCCTCGATCCGGAAAAGAGCATCTGGGAAGTCATCTCCGAAGGGCAGGACATCCTGCAGCTGGGCAAGCAGCAGGTCAACTCGCGGGCCTACGTCTCGCGCTTCAACTTCTCCGGCTCCGACCAGCAAAAAAAGGTCGGCATGCTCTCCGGCGGCGAGCGCAACCGGGTCCACCTGGCCCGGATGCTGAAGGATGGCGCCAACGTGCTGCTCCTGGACGAACCGACCAACGATCTGGACGTGAATACTATGCGGGCCCTGGAAGAGGCGCTGGAAAACTTCGGCGGCTGCGCCGTGGTCATCAGCCATGATCGCTGGTTCCTCGACCGCATCGCCACCCATATTCTCGCCTTCGAAGGGGACAGTAAGGTGGTTTGGTACGAGGGGAACTACTCCGAATACGAAGAGGATCGAAAAAAGCGGCTCGGCGCCGCGGCCGACCAGCCGCACCGGATCAAGTACCGGCAGTTGACGCGGTAGCGGGACATTTGGTTATCAGAGATAAAAGGCGACGCTTTCGGGTGTCGCCTTTTTTTGTGCCTGAGGGAAGGCACCGGTTTGCGGATGATGTTTGGAGATTGGTGCTTGTTTACGGGATTATTTTAATTTACTTGCGACAAAAATATCCGTATATTTTCGAATTGAAGTCTTTGAAATCAAATCCGTTGAGAAATAGGTATGGTGTACCTGTATTTGTGGGTAATGAATGAGTCAGACAAGGAATAACCATTTCGTGCCGCAATGGTACCAGAACGGGTTCGCTGATGAACGTGAGAATGAATTGCGTCATCTTAAGCGTCGTGAGATCAAACTAAAAGACGGTTCGACCAAAATTGTCTACGGTAAAAATTGGTACACATCAGCTCAATGCTTTTACGTGATAGACCTGTACTCGACCTTCTTCGGAACGATAGTGAATGATGATATCGAGAAGAAGCTATTTGGCCCGATTGATGATAATGGTGCTGATTCAGTTAGGGCGTTTCTAACTGACGATCAGGCTCAGTGGCATCATAATTTTCAAGATTTCTTCACCTACCTAGATGCTCAAAAGTTACGGACACCTAAAGGGTTGGACTGGGTTAAGTCTAATTACCCTGAATTAAGTCAGATTCAGCTAATGACTGAGATGCAGGCTTTAAGAACTATCCACTGTACGCTATGGGCTGAAGGTGTTCGTGAACTAGTATCAGCTGAAGATTCTGACGTCAAATTCATTCTGTCTGACCATCCTGTAACTATCTACAATTACGCCTGCCCACCAGATTCAGAATTATGTGTGTACCCAAATGATCCTGACATTGCTTTAAAGGGATCTCAGACCATATTTCCACTGAGCAAAAATCGATGCTTGATACTGACTAACCTTGAGTACGCACAGGACTCAGATGGTGTAAACCCACTTGAGCAACGTAAAAATGCGACCAAAATGCGGCAGTCAATGGTCAATACTATTAACTTCATCAATAAACGAAAACTGACAGCCGATGAAGTGACCAAGATAAATTACATCATCAAGTTCAGGGCCAAAGACGCAATTGCAGCTGGCAAAGAGAGTTGGCTTTACCCTGAAAATAGGCTGAATTGCGACTGGGCTGAGTTGCGTCATGTGCTAATGCCACCATCTGATGAGTTGTATCATTTCGGCGGTGAAATGTATGCTGGTTATGAAGATGGTAGTACTCATTATCAAGATGCTTTTGGTCGTACAACGCCTGAGAATGAACTCTTGAAAAAAGAAACTGATGAATCAAGGCTAGGTAGAAATGATATTTGCGGGTGTGGCAGTAACCGCAAATACAAGCATTGCTGCAAAGACTTACCTGAAGAATTACGAACCAGTTGGACTGAGCTGAGTATACGTGAACGAAACTTGGCATTCTGTCGTGCAATCAAGGGAATTTTAGGACTTGACGCTGGCAAGACCTGGTTAAGTGTCAGACGTGAAATTACTGAGGAGCAGATTGCCAAAATTTATGGATTCTATTCCGTCTTATGGCCTCGTGAAACTGATATCTATTCATTGTTACCAAAGTCAGATGGCAGATTCAGAGCTTTGTACACTGGCGCGCTTGATGTTCGAGTTATCGGATTGCACGCGTTACCTGTGGCTTCGTTATTTGATGAGTTTCTTGTCGAGAGTCCAATAATCAACCCCAATAACGTTAAGCCTGAATTTAGTCCAACTAAGTCACCAGCCAAGTACAAGTACCAAGCGCTAAAAGACTTTTTGTTGATGTTAGAGTTGGAGCCGTACATTGGTTATGGTCTTATCAACCTAATTCCTGACCCGAGCAATTTCGACCTGAACTTAATGAAAGCCATGATGAATATGGCTACATCCCGGCGAGGAACTGTTGAAAGTCAACGAGACATGACGGCCTATACAAAACTGGCAATCGAGGACTATCTGAACTCAATTCATATGATGCCTAGAGACGTAAAAATCCGTTCATTGGTTAGTGGTTTTGGTATGCCTGAGGATGTGGCTGGTCAATCAATTGATTCGTTAGAAGCGAATGCCGAAGCATCTCCATTGACCATGCTCCAACCAATAAAGCCAGGTGGTGACGGTCAGTTTATGCAATTCAGCATGGTGCCAAATTATGAAATGGCTTTGTTTACAGCGCAGGTCACAGGTTCGGTCATCGTAACTGACAGTGAGTCTAGGTGGATTGAACTTCAAGCCGCACAGCACAGACAGATGGGTGTTGTTTACTATCCGTGGAATGATGTTTACGGACAAATAAGTCGGCTACCAATGGATTATCATATGCTTGAATCATACACTAAAACCCAGCATCACTTTGCCGATGCCAGGACATCATTGAAAATTGTTGATGAGCTGGTTTTGGCGGATAAACATGCCCCTGATCAGTTGGAAAGATTGACTAAATCAGTGAATAGATTGAATTGTCGACTTAGGCAGATTGATTCTGATAGAACAGCCAATTTTGTAAATGGTGACTGTAAAATTTTGGCGCCCGAAGGCGGGATCTATGACAGCAAAGTTCAGCGGTTGTTGGCTCTCTCTGGTTGCTTGAAATATGATCATAAAGTACGGTCGGTCTATTACGTTGGAATGAAATTATAGATCGGGAAATACAGGGACACTATACCAATTAATTCTTGACATGGTCGATCCTCAGGATTAGCTTCAGTTTATGCCACGCAGTCACGGTGAGTTCACGACAGTGTCAGGTCTCCACCGTGACAAAGTCACAGGTGGAGACCTGACACCATTACGATTTTATCCCTGCTTACATCGAAGACATACCAGACGGATATGATTCACTTTGGGAAATCATACGTGAGGACGGAGAAACATGCCTAATACAGGCTGACCATATAAACCCAGGGCAGGTCATAAAAGCAAAGTTTCTGATGGATGTTATGCCTCCACAGGAACCAGTTTTCAGTTGTCCAGTTCCTGATCTCAAAATTAGGCGAATAAGCGAGCTAACCGTATCACCAGTAGCGACGACTTTACTTGAAACGTTTTACCCGAGCTTGGCTCAAGTTGTAAAAGCCTTGATCAAATAGACTAGAGAGTTGACGGCATGAAGAGAAATTTGTGCAATTCAACCAAGCGAACGACCGGCCAAGAAGACCCGGCCGGTCAGCTCTCCGCCGTTAGACGAAAGAGCAAGCACTGCTTAATGAGGGCGAGCGGAGGAAATCTTGCACCCAATTATTTCCATTTGGTTCCATTAAGCAAGGTGAACTTATACATTCTCCAACGAAAATGAGGAATGGAAATGGGCAAAAAAGTTTTAAAAACTGTGCTTGCGGTAGTTGCCTTGCTTGTCGGACTATCCAGTCCTAAAGTGTTCCTAGAGTTTCCGATTGGCTTAGTAATAACCATCAAACTAATATCCACTGAAAGTGGTAAGGGAAAAGGGGACAGATTTATTTTTGGGAAAAGGGGACAGATTTATTTTAGTGGTTGCAAATTAAAATAAATTATAATA
>DOEX01000223.1 GCA_003532515.1 Anaerolineaceae bacterium
GGTTACTCTTGGTTGATATCAGGCGGAAGACCTGTGGTTTTTCTTCAGCTAATTGCTGATAGAGCTTCAATTGGTTCCAGTAGACCTGGTTGGCTTGCTCTGGCGTATGGTAGATCTGCGAATTTGGGTAGGGTTCTTTTTCAGAGCGCGCCGGTGCAGCAAAAAGGGTACCAAAAATCAGGGCTACTTTTCCGCGGTTGTACTCTGGCCAACCAAGCAGCGATTGATAGGTCAGTCCAGGGATTGTATGGTCGATTTCGTACTGACGGGTTTGGTAAACTGACCTACTGTAATCCCTTCCAAAGGAGAGGATGTTATAGGCAAGGTCCTGGTGAGCGTCAAAAATTAAGTTCATAGGTATTAAAAAGCGTCGGAGCGATCTCTCACTCCGACGCAAAGGTTCAACAAATCTTACTCTTTGTCTTCTTCAGTCGATTCGGCAACTTCTTCTTCATTCTCTTCAACAGCGTCCTCGACGGCTTTTGAGACTGTCTCGACCACGGTTTCTTCTGTGGCTTCTTCGATTGGTTCGACAACTTCTTCTGCAACCACTTCGACGGTTTCTTCAACGGTATCGACTACAGGTTCCATCACTGTCTCTTCCACTGTTTCTTCAAGAGGCTGCTCAGTCACTTCTTCACCAAGGATGGTGCCGATGGTTTCACCTTCGGAGCTGCTTTCGAGGTTATAGCTTTCAACGAGCGACTTCCAGTCCATATCAGCATAGGCAGGTGAGTCCACCCGGCGGAGGCTGAGACCGATACGGTGGTCTTTGTCTTCAATTTTGAGAATTCGCAAGGTGACAATATCACCTGATTTGATGACTTCCTTGGGGTGGTCGATGCGTTTGTCGCTTAGTTCAGAGATATGAACCAGACCTTCAAGATCACCAGGCAGATGCAGCTTGGCAAAGGCACCGAAATTAGTCAGTCGGGTGATTTCACCTTCGACTAATTGACCAATTTTAAGTTCTTTGACTTGTTCATTCCAGGGGTCAGCTTGTAATGCGCGTAAGGAAAGACCCACCCGGCGGCGATCGCGGTCAACAGCGATGACTTTTACTTTTACCTCTTCGCCGACCTTGAGTATTTGATTAGGGTGTTCCAGGCGATCCCAGCTCATTTCGCTGAGATGGATCAGACCGTCTGCTCCGCCAATATTGACGAATGCACCAAAATCTGCAATGCTGGTGACACGACCTGTGCGGACATCACCTTCCTGGAGATCTTCCAGAATTTTGTCGCGGATCATGTCACGGGTCTCAGTGCTGGCTGCGCGTTCGCTGAGGATCAGGCGTTGTCGCAGGCGATCGACTTCGATGACACATACGTCAACAGCTTCGCCAACAAATTCTTTGAATTTCTCTTCTGGGGTTCCGCCAGACATATTAAAGCGGCGGCTCAGGCTGAGTTGCGATGCAGGAATAAACCCACGAATGGTTGAAAGCGGAACAATTAAACCGCCTTTGTTATAGCCTGCAACAGTAGAGGAGAAACTTCCACCGGATTTCAGTAATTCTTCTGCTTCGATCCAGCTTTGTTCTTCCACTGCACGGACAAATGAGAGAATCAGGTTGCCTTCATGGTCTTCTGGGGTGATTATGTAGACCGGGATTGCCTTTCCTTCTTCGAAGGTCGACAAAATTTCTTTTGGGATTGCATCGAATTCTTTACCTTCGATGATGCCTTCGGATTTTGCTCCGATGCTCACCAGTATTCGGTTATCCGAAAGGCTGGCAATGATGCCGTCGCGAATTTCACCAGCAGTAGGGATATCTAAACTCATTCCTTCTGCGTCAAATTCGCCCATTAGGCTTTCCATGGTAACTTCCGGTTCTGTTTCCTGATTATTCTCCTGCAAAATTGCGGCGTCGTTGTCTGACATTGATAATTGCTCCAATGAATTAAGATTTGGCTTTCATTATAGACCTAAGGTGGAAAACGCGCAAATAAATACAAGAAAAACTTGTTTTGATTTTACTTGGGTTATCATCCCCCAAAAGATCTAAACTCTGTCCGTCAATAAAATTTTACCATTAAAAAGAATTTACACAGAATTGTAGAACACGCGATTTGATAATTGGAAAATGAGATGATGTAGACTGACATTAGGCAGCCAGGGTCACCCTTGCAGGGCAATTGAGCCTCAGCCTTACGATAAGGAACGGTCTTGTACCGTTCCGAGTCATCCCAATCTTTTCCAATTGAGAGGGCTGGGTTTGTAACTTACCTTTACGACCTGTGGTGTCAGTGATATGTAGAGGTTGCGGATGGAGCAAGCCCCATCCGTACGTTTTTACTCTCTATGCCCAGGATAACGAGGCTAATCTTCGTTCAATGGAGGGAAGTCGCCCCAGTCCAGGACTTCGCGGGTGCCGGTTTGGGGATTGGGGGGACCGATGATGCCATCGTCCTCCAATTTTTCGATCAGTCGGGAAGAGCGGGTGTAACCAATTCGCATTTTTCGTTGCAGCATGGAAACAGAAGCGCGACCTTCTTTGCGAATGATTTTTAGTGCCTCTTCCTCAATTGGGTCAGCGTTTGGGTCCTTTTCCATCTCCTTCCATAAAGGGGTTTGGGTCATAGGTAGATGCGAGCGGGTAGGAATGATAGCTTTATCCGGTCTTTCCGGAGCACCTGTGAGTGTGTTTTGCCTGCGCCAAAAGTCTGTGATAGCAGAAAGTTCATGATCAGAGATGTATGTGCCTTGCAGGCGCACAGGGGCAGCGGCGTCTGGTGCCTGGAAAAGCATGTCACCCTTGCCCAACAAGCGTTCTGCGCCGGGTTGGTCCAGGATCACGCGGCTATCTACATTAGAAGCGACAGCAAAGGCAATTCGGGCCGGAAAATTGGCTTTGATCAGACCGGTGATGACGTTGGTTGAAGGTCGCTGGGTGGCAATGATCAGGTGGATACCCGTGGCACGTGCCAGTTGTGCCAGGCGGGTGATGGAACGTTCGGTCTCATCCGGTGCCAGCATCATCAGGTCCGCTAATTCGTCAATGGCGACAACAATATAAGGGAGCGTTTTTTCACCAGCTTTAGTTTTATGGTAGTTGTACTCATCAATGTTGCGGGCACCATCCAGTTCGAAAATTCGATAACGCAAATCCATTTCGCGCAGCATCCAGTCCAATGCACCAACCACTTTTTCAGCATCAACGATCACATCTGCCAGTAAATGGGGGATGCCGTTATAAATCGACAGCTCAACCCGTTTCGGGTCCACCAGCAGAAGACGCAGTTGGTCTGGGGTCATATTGAGCAAAAAGCCGGTCAATATGGAATTGACACAAACAGATTTACCAGAATTCGTTGTACCCGCAACGAGCAAATGAGGCATGGAAGCCAGATCAGCGGTAAAAGGTTTACCTGTTACGTCTTTCCCGAGGGCGAACTTGAGTGGAGATGGGTGACCGATATACTGAGGGCTTTCCACGATGTCAAGTATGGATACCATAGCGGTTCTGATGTTTGGCACCTCAATACCAACGTAGCCTTTGCCAGGTACAGGTGCTTGTATTCGAATGCGAGAGGCTTTCAGTGCCATGGCCAGATCATTTGCCAGGCGCTCAATATTATTGACACGCACCTTGGTTTTTCCACTGCGCGATTCAATATATTCCGGTTCCACACCAAACATGGTAATGGTTGGTCCCCGGCGAATTTCGACTACTTTGGCAGGGGCGTTGAAGGAACGCAGCGTCTCTTCAATCACGCGGGCACGGTCTTCATCGGATTCCTCATCAATCGGGGCGGCTTTGACCGGGTCCAGCACCTCGGAGGGTACTGGCAGCTTCCACTCAGGCTCAGCTGGTTGCCCTTCTTCGCCTGGTTGTACCTGGGCTGGAATGGGTTTTTCCATCTGGGGTTTTGGAACCGGCATGGTGGGTATGGTTGTTTCTTCTATTGAAAGTTTGGCTTCTGCTTTCTGCTGTGCCCGCTCGAGGCGTTTGTTGTGAACATCTTCCCCC
The DNA here is from genome assembly GCA_003532515.1 of Anaerolineaceae bacterium. Lineage (GTDB taxonomy): Bacteria > Chloroflexota > Anaerolineae > Anaerolineales > Anaerolineaceae > Mesolinea. Next base: position 3,974 of record DOEX01000223.1, read on the forward strand.
ACTTTTTCTCTCAAAGACTGCAATTTGGCGGTCACCCAGGCTGCCAGATCTGCCATGGAGAGATCAACTAACAACATCAAAGCGATCAACAACCAAGCTACAAGAAGGATTACTGTGCCCGCTTTGCCGAGCAATGATTCAAAAACACGGTAAATATTGCCACCCACCAAGCCACCACCACTGGGGAAGCCAAGCGGGGGAAAGGTTTGATCAAGCAATTCAAACCAGACAAGAAGGTTCAGAAAGATAAGAAAAACACCGAATATCCGCTCCAGGTTTACTTTAGGCAGGTTCTCAGCCCGCGAGAGCAAGAACCAAGCGCCCATAATCAGCAGAAGTAGAGGCAAGGCGAAGGCTCCCCAACCAACCCAGGTTTGGAGCAGGTTTGTCCACCAACGGGTCAACTGTCCGGACTGGGAAGTGAGGGCAGCCATTAACGAAAGAACTGCAATTACGATCAGAACGATGCCAGTGATATCGGCTTTCTGCTCTCCGGAAAGGGGTGTGCGGGGGGGTTGGGTTATTTTTGGCTGGGGTTTGGAAGTGGAACGCGTTGTCCGTTTGGGTGTTCTGTCGCTTGTTTTTGTCCGGCTCGAGGTCGCTTTTTTAGGTGTGACACTTTTCGTTCGGGTAGAGGCAGTGCGAGGTTTTGCCGTGGTTTTACGTTTGGTTTGGGTCATGATCTTATCCTGATTAACATACGATAACAGCGAGATTATAGCATTAAGCATTAATTATACGATTCAGGGTTTTTTTCTTTGACAACGATTGTTTATAATCGGTTTACCGACCTTGACTCGAAAAAATAGCACGACTATAATTTGTACGTAGAGATCCTGTTTCAGGAAACGTTTTTCTGTTGTTACCTTTCTTGGCAATTCCCCTTGGGGGATATATAAAAAATCTGAAAGGAGTTCATAGCATTTGACATTTAGGTTTGTAAGTTTGCCTCATCAAGAAATATTCGATATTTTACCTGCAAGTGATTACAAAAACGAGCAGGGTGCGTTCCCCTGCAAAATTC
>DOEX01000072.1 GCA_003532515.1 Anaerolineaceae bacterium
GCTGTGATGGCGTGAATATCGCCGGTCAGATGCAGGTTAAAATCTTCCATCGGAATCACCTGGGAGTAGCCACCACCGGCAGCGCCACCCTTGATGCCAAAGGTTGGTCCTTGCGATGGCTGACGGATGCAGGTGATAACGCTGCGCCCGAGGTGAGCGCCAATTGCCTGGCTGAGACCCACGGTCGTGGTGGTTTTGCCTTCCCCCAGGGGTGTGGGGGTGATAGCCGTGACGTCAATGTATTTCCCATCGGGAGCACCAGCCAGGCGCTCCAGGACCTCAAGCTTGATTTTTGCCTTGTAATCGCCATAAAGTTCGAGTTCGCTTTGTAGCAAGCCCATCTCTTCGGCTACCTGGGCGATAGGCTTGAGAGTTGCTGCTTGCGCGATATCGATATCTGCCGGGACTGGGCTTTTGAGTTCGATTGGGGTGGGGATAAACCTGCGTAGACCGGGGTTTAGTTTCATTGACTTGTATTCTCCTGTTATTGTCCGAATTCAACATCCGCCGGCAGTGTCGCGAAAGCAGTAACGCTCAGTTCTTCCTGGTCTCCCAGGTAGGCAACCGGCACAGTTACGCTAATTGAACTGCCAGAACGGATGAGTTCTGTAAGTTGATATCCGCCTCCCACAATCTGGTCAGCACTGTTACGCAATATCACATAAACACGGGCATGGCTGATGGAGGCGTTGAGGTTGTTGACCACGCTGACATTGACAGTGTCCTGGTCCGTGAAGGCTGCCTGGGATGCCAGCAGCGGGTTGAATTCAGCCGGGAATTGCCCAAACTCACCTGGCACAACCACCAGGTCAACTTTCTTTCCCTGGCAAGAATCCGGCAGTCTGTTTGGCGCAACAGCGTAAACCACCGTCTCCTGTGGCCAAATGACATCGTAGTACGCATTGCTGGCAAAACAAACCTGGTTGTTTTCGTCAGATACCGTCAGAATTGCGAAGGTTTCAGTCAAAACCTGGTCGGTCTCGTTCTTCAGAACGGCACCGCCGGTGATTTGATTATATTGATCGATGGCAAAATTCCAGTCATCGGTTTTGACAGAATTCCACCAGTTTCCACCTTCCAGGGAGGCGGAATAACTGGTGATCCAGGGGCTCACATCAACATGATCCACCACTTCGCCCTGCCTGCTGTTCACAAGCACGCTGAAACCGACCTGGTCTTCTTCTGGGACAAAGTCGAAAAGCGACTGCCCGCCACCCACAATCTGACCAGAAGCGTTGTAGGCAACCGCGTTCAGCAGCACCTGGGTATAGGTGTAGGGGTCGGCGTTGTTGAGCCAACCGGTCACAGTGTAATCATTGCCAATTCGAAACGCGGAGGTGTTCTGAACGGTGAGAGGCTGCTTGTATTTCAAGGTGCGGTCGATCAAGCCATCCACTACGCGCACTTCAACACCTGTAATCACCAAACCAGAGTTGAGCTCAAATTCCTGTACCAGGCTGGTGGTCTCATTGGGGAAAAGGTAACGGAAAGAGGTGCGCTGCTGGGCAAGGCGGTTGCCGGTTTCATCCAGGGCAAGCACCTCCAGCTGCACGTCGCGCAGGATGGCGTCGTCGAGGGTGTTGAACAGCTTCGCCATGATCAGCACCTGGGTGTCTTCCTGCAGGTATTCCAGCTCGGTGATGCGCACCGGGTTGGGGTTGACCAGGTCTGGCGTGGGGGTGGGGTTGATGGGCAGAAGCGGGCTTTGCGTTACTTCAGCGGTTGCCGGGAAAAATGACTCCGGCGTCGCGGTTGGATCTCCAGACCTGCTGACTTCAGTGCATGCTGAAAGAAGCAATGCCAGAAGCAGCATGACGATCAAGCAGGAGGTTGCGTGTTTTCTCATCATTGGTAATCCTATGTATTATAAACGCTTCAGGACAAAACTATGACGCTTGCAAGGCACAAGATCAACGTAATCCTGGGATTTTTACATTCTCCCAATATACATCGGAGACCTGACGGTCAAATAGTGCACTCGGTGAGCCCACTAAAGGGGTGCTACGCAAGACACCGGTACGATCGTGGAGTCAGGTTCCGCGCACGGTCGGCACGAACCTGAAACGGAGTGCCCGGAGCAAGTGATCTAAAAACCCACCACCTTCATCCCCACTCCCGCTTTCGGCGGGACGCACGCAGTCCTTGCGCCTCGTACCTCGGCTGGAGGGGGTTTATCATTTACATCCTCATAGACTTCTTGCGTGCCGGAGGTTGTGAGTCTGTGAGCACAGTGACAGGCAGTGTACAGAGTAAGCGTTTTCCCCAGCCACTTTTTACACTTTTTACACTATTTACACCATTTTTTGATAGCACAAGAAGGATTTTTCAGTGTAAAAACTGGTTGGTTGTTCAAGCGTGACTGCTGAGGTAGGGCTTTGCTCAAAATTTTTGCAATTGTTTTGTTTCATGGAGGGAACTCAGGACGAGAAAACCCGCCAGGGAAAATGAAATTATTTGCCAATCGTACGGGCTGGTTCTGAACCAGCCCCTACTTGCTCGTGGCTCCCCCCCCTATTTGCACGACCTGCCCTGTGTAAAGGTTTGCACGATTTGCACTATTTGCACTGTTTTTTGATAGCACAGGAACGCGAATTGATTGCAAATGGATATCGATTGTTAAGGTGCGGCATTTCAGAACAGGACTTAGCCACAATAATAGCACATTTGTTCTGTTTTGAGAAGGGATTTACCATACAAGGGCGAGACGAAGTGCCGCCGAAGGTGTGCGTTGAGGGCATCTTCAATATTACGCTGGACGAGCGTACCATGCCCTCAATCCGCCAATGGACGCATTGGAAAAAAAATTGGGTTTGTTTCCATTCCACCAAAAATTGCGCTCGTAACGGCGGATTGGAGGTGGACCACGCCATCGTCGGATGAAATTTCCGCCACCTCCAAGCTCGCCCTACAGGATGTATTCCGTTACCTGCCTGCCCTGTTAAGGGTCAACCCAGCAAATCCTCAGCCGACATCAACAACTAAAACTCGCTCTCAAATCACGGCTGCTGACTCAGGTTTTGTTTCTTTGCTTTTCCCACCTACCAGCAAATAGCTATGAACTACGAGCTATCATCTATTCTTTGTAGGGAATTGGCCTGCTTATTCCAAATGAGTCTTGTCATGATGCCAGGTTTTTCGAATGACAACGCTTTTACCAGGTTCAACACCGGAAACCAGCGAAAAGAGCGCTGGACAGGCCGGCCTACCGTGGTGCTCCGCGCCACATGCCTTCGTGAAAATCTAATTCCCGTCATCGCAAGCTTAGGAAAGCGATCTACACACATGACATAAAAAACCGGGAATGTTCTTAATCTTAAATTGACGGCGGAGTGGCAAAGAGAACGCCACTCCGCCCTACTTACTTTGAATAACCAAAAATTATTTATCGATCATTTAGAATATAACTTTACGATTTATCAATATACAATTTCAATATCTCCATAACCCTCATTATTATTATCTAGAATATACTCTGCAATTTGTCTGCTTGATTCATGTTTTGCTGAATTTTCAATTGCACAATCCAAATCAATAATGACTGGAGTACATTCTGATCCTAAGTAATAAGCACAAGGACCAATTGCCATCAAATCAAAATTGAAAAATCTCGAGTTTAAAAATTTTAATACCGAATTATCGATTGTAGCCACCCATTTTTTTATTCGCATCACAGACATGCTATATTGGTATGCCAACTTTAATAAACCGACAGATATGTGAGTACACATTCCATCTTTTACTACAAACTGTGAAAATTCAACACAATCCTCTTGATACAAAAACTTATATTCATCAAAAATACTTATTCCAGGGTCATCAAATGTTGGTAAACCTCGGGAATCTTTTGTAATTAAACGTGCTGAGCCAAGAGCATTTAAACCATCACTCGCCACAAAGCAAGTCGAACTCCAATGGTATTTATCAAAAAAAATTTCCATAAATCCGTCAGAAATAAGTTTTCCTTCGGAAGTTAAGTCATTACATTTAACCAATTCATTAATCAAATTTTTATTGCCCGCTAACAACAAGTTTTCAATTTTGTCATTAATTTGGACTTTCTCCACCGCCTCTAAATATCCTTTTTGAGCATATTTCTGAGTTACCAGCACATACCTGGCAATTTGTTCTTCAATGGAAGTTGTCTTTTTTAGGAGGAATTTTTGATTCTCTAAATTTTCAAAATTGTCGCGCGTCATAATGAATCAATGTCAGCAAGCATCTTGCGTACACTTCTCCCTCTTTTGTTGACGATCACTAAAGTATCCATCATTAATTTAGTTTTTGCGAATATTCTTGGATTTCTTTTTCTTACAACGGTTGGCAAATCTATTGAGATTACCCCTTTTACAGGTTTGCATGCCAAAATTTGTTTGATTACTTCAACTACTATAACACTTACTAACCTAGCTGTAGTTCCAACTTGAGCGGTACCCGTATCTTCAGTTTTTCGATTAATGATTTCCATAAATTGCTCAACCGGCACTAAGAAAGGATTAATGGGGCCAGTTAATACCTCATAAACATAATCAAGATATAGGCTTTCAGAAATCTTTCCCTCATGGTATTTTGTTTTTATTTTTACAAACTCTCTAATAGTAGTCTCATTAATTTCATTGTTATATGGACTCATTTGTTTGAGGTCATAACGATATATTTTGACCATTGCAGTTCCAGCCAAGTCATAACCGACGATAACCGGTCTCTTAAATTTTGCAGCATTTTTATGCAGTTCCCAGGTCATTTCTGAGCTGCGGATATCGATCCCGTCAATAATGATGTCCGATTCTTTAACAAGTTCTATAACATTATCATAGGTAATGCCTTGTGAAATGCTTTTCACGGTCTGAGCAGCATTAGGGTTGATCGCCAAAATATTCCATGTGGTCATTTCCGCTTTGTTTTTATTCACTTGGCTTGAAAAATATTCTTGTCGTGCAAGGTTGCTAATTTCAATTACTTCAGGATCAGCGTTAGTAATGCATTCAGCACCAGATCGGGCAAGCATCATCGCAATGGGGTTTCCTATACTTCCATTTCCCGCAACAAGAATTCTGGCCGTCCTTATTTTTTCTTGGAGATCGCTTGAAACAAAAGCACTGGCTGATGATACAAATTCCTGATAGTTCAACAATAATACCTCCCTTCATTTTGTTTTTAATATTTTATTAATCTGAGAAAAGCATTTACTTGATCAATATATTTCGCAAAGGCTTCGCCAAATTTATCTTTTTGGAATTCTGTTTCTATTTTACTTTAAATTCCTTTAAAAATGAAAGGTAATTTTGAGCTGTAAACAAGGCTGCTTCCAATACCACACGATTAGAGGGTTTGGCAGGAGGATGTCACCGTACCAGCCCAAGATAACCAGTAAATTAGCCTTCGGTCAACACAGTGAGAGACCAAACGATCAGATATGAAAATCCTGCTAGTCCTATACCCCAGAAACCTACACAGAAGAGACTTCCTGCGAAATATTTTATATACTCAGTTTTTTTAGATTCCCTCCAAGTATATACTCCAAACAGAAAATTTATTGATGAAAATAGTATTAAAGAATATATGTAATTTCCCATGTAGGCAGTTTAACTATAAATTTTTAGCGACTCACAACAGCGGTCACATAAGTTTTATTTGGAGTTATATATACCTTCTCCACCTTGAGTCCACTATTTACTATTTGCTTAATGTATTCATTGAAGTCTTGTGGGTTTAATTTTTTGAAGCCCATTTTATCAAATAGTGCCTGTTGAGGATTATTAAACAATGCTGTTAGCACTAATGTGTCACCAACCTTTAATGAACTTGAAACCTTTGTTAATAGTCTCTCTCGATCCTGAGGATTAAGATATTCCCAGAACCCTGTGCATTCAAATATTTGTGGTTTTGGGCTATCAATATCATCTGGAATATCCTCATTTAATATGTCTGAAGGTAAATATTTAATTCCAATCCCCATATCAGATTTCTTTCTCCCTAACTCAAGTATCTCTTCTGCTTTCTGGTTTGCTTTCGGAGAGTAATCAACATTTACTATTTGAACCCCATATTTCCTTGCTTGATATATAGCCTCAATAGGGATAAGACAACTTCCTCCTGCAATAGATACTATTCTCTGAACCTCATTTTTCATAAGTCCTTTTGCCATTATATTCCCAATTTGAATTCTTCTTTGCAAAGAACCCACTGCTATATCAACATTATCTAACAATTCATGTACCTTCTTAGGAACACCAATTCTGTAAATTATATCCATCGTTCCCCCAGACAACCCAGATGAAATTCCTTTTGTTAACAGAGTCCAAAGAGCTGAAGTACCGCCTGCAATTAATGCCAATTTTAAATACATTTCCGTTTTAGATGAGGCATCTAATATTGAATTTAAATTTCTACCTAGGGCAACATTCGGAGAAATTGGAAAATCCACCTGAGGATATGAGAACAATGGAACACCTTCTATTTCCCCAACCTCTAATTCCTCAAGTAGCGGTTGCTGAACAAATCTTGGTTCTTCTAAATCTCGAGACTTTAAAACATAATCTATTCCATCCAACAGTCTTCTCCCATGAAAATACCTTAGCTCTCTGTATACCCCTCTGAGGTGGCAACAGTTTAGTGGACACAAGCCCCCCTTATTTCGTACTCCAATGGACTGAGATAACCCAAGGTCGAATGGAGCCTTTTGCGATTGTACCAAACTTCGATGTATTCAAATATATGAGTTCTTGCCTCCAATCTGCTTTCAAACACTCTGTCTGCACATTCCGCCTTCAAGGTAGAGAAGAAGCTTTCCACACAGGTATTGTCATAACAGTTGCCCTTTCCACTCATACTGATCCGGCAGTGTTTCCCCCGCAACAGGTCCAGATAGGCTTTGCTGGTGTATTGACTGCCCAGATCGCTGTGATGTAGTATCTCTTCCGGTGGGTCTCTCCAAACGCAAGCTATCTTTCAAGCTTCCATGACTAAGGCTGTGGTCATCCTGTTCTACATCGACCAGCCCACTATAGCCCTTGAAAACAGATCCAACAACACTGCCAGGTAGAGCCAGCCTTCTTTGGTCGCTATGTAGGTGATATCTACCACCCATTTCTGATTGGGATAGTCTGCGCTGAAGTCCTGATCCAGCAGATTAGGAGCCTTTTCATGCGTCTCATCAGCTTTGGTGGTCTGTTTGTGCCACCTGTTCACTTGTTTTGGTACCAAGCCATCTTCATTCATCAACCAATGCATACGCCGCCTTGAAGTATTGATCCCAACTCTTTTCAAACTGACCTGGAGCCGACGGGCACCATGGGTTTGCTTGCTCTCCTTGAATATCGGTTCTATCATTCGTTTCATCAACGCATCTTCCATGACACGCTCCCCTGGTGTTCTCCGTTTCCAGGCATAATAGCCACTGCGACGTATATGCATGACTTCACATAATACTCTGTTCTTTCCTGGTCTCCTAACCAGGAATGGCTTTTGACCTTTAGGTCTCCAAATACAAATTAACGTGCGATCAAAAGTCTCATCAATAACAATAGGTAGGCTCCGACTTTGAACCCAGCATCGTTTCGAAGATTAAGTAGATCATTGGCCTAAAAAATGGTAGGTTGCTTATTTAATGTTTGAGGATGGTTTGTGCGTACCTTTGACGGCATAACAATCCCACGCAACCCACCCTACTTGCTGGATACTTTGCCGAACATACTCGCCCAATCAAAATTGGTAATACTATATTTGAAGCTCTTGAGCATACTGATAGGAAATAATTTCACCGTCTTTGGTGTTTCGATACCCAATTTCTTGGTGAGAGAAATCTCGGATTTGTCCAGCACTATATTTTTGGAAATTATCCTTGACAAACGCGAGAACAGCCAACTCTGAAGTGGAGAAAACGGACCAATCTGGCT
>DOEX01000258.1 GCA_003532515.1 Anaerolineaceae bacterium
GAAATCTACATCCCCTCTGGTCCGAGGCTTGGGGATGTGGTTATTGAACTTGATGGTGTAAGCAAAGGCTATGGAGATCGGGTGTTACTGGAAGACCTGGACCTGTCTGTACCACCGGGCTCGATCGTTGGAGTAATAGGTCCTAATGGTTCGGGCAAATCGACCCTGATCAAAATCATTGCCGGTTTGATCCAACCTGACGCAGGCTCGGTTGTTTTAGGCGAAACGGTCAAACTTGGATATGCAGACCAATTCCGGACACTCAATCCGGATGCGACCGTTTTTGAAGAAATCACCGGTGGGGCAGATAACTTACAGTTAGGTGACATCACTGTCAATGGAAGAGCTTATTGCAGCTCATTTAACTTCGCTGGATCAGACCAGCAGAAGGCGATTAAGACATTATCAGGTGGAGAAAGAAACCGCGTTTTCCTGGCGAAAACCTTGACTGTAGGTGCGAATGTGCTGCTGCTGGATGAGCCTACGAACGACCTGGATGTAAACACGCTGCGGGCGTTGGAGCAAGCGCTGGAAGAATTTGCTGGCTGTGCCATTGTTGTCAGCCATGACCGCTGGTTCCTTGACCGGATTGCCACACACATACTGGCTCTGGGTGGTGAAGCAAAACCCAAACTATTCCTGGGAAATTGGTCAGATTATGAGGAATACCAGATGAAACAATATGGACGGGCNNTGCTTTCAATCCGCCAAAACAAATGGCAAAAGGTCTTGGAAGTCTGGTTTTAGGCACCGATTAACGTAATGGTTAGAATAACGGAAACAAAATCGATTTTCATGACTGTGTTTTTCTTAATGGGTGAAAAGAAGAAAGGCAGATTGCCACAGTCGCTATGCAGACAAGCAGTCGCGATGATGTTAAATAAAAAAAGCTGACCAATAGGCCAGCTTTTCCTAGTTTTTCGAATGTCTTAGTCCAGAACTTTTACGTCCTGAGCCTGAGGGCCCTTAGCGCCATCTACGACACTGAATTCAACAGTTTGATCTTCTTTTAATGAGCGAAAACCATCGCCAATAATTGCGCTAAAATGCACAAAAACGTCTTTGTCATTCGATTTTCTGGCAATAAAACCGTAACCTTTTTCACCATTAAACCATTTAACAGTTCCAACTTCTCTTTCAGCCATGCTCGTACTACTTCCTCTCTTGAAATATATAAAAATTGTTCGGGTGTTTCCACCTTTTTGTTCAGTTTACCTTCAAACTTCACAACCCCATAAATTTACTACAAATTTTGCCATTGTCAAATTATTCGATTTCTTTTTTTCCCTCCATAAGCTCTATAACGCCATACATCACCAATAAAAAAGCCACGCCTTCATCCAGGTTGCCGATGATCGGTAAATTATCCGGGATAAATTCGATCAGCCCAAAAGTTGGATTTAATATATATAAGAGTCCCACTGCTGCAAGAGCAAACACTGACCAGCGGGGTAAACCATACGATGTGAGGGGTCTGAAGCTGAAAGATTTTTTTGTTTCTTCTTCTGGATCGGGGGGTGTGCCGATGTCGATAATTTTGGGGTCTGTCATTGTATTCCTGCTAATAATTCTAATCTAAAAGAACTGGGGAAGATGCATTTTGTTAGCAACTAATATTTCATCCAATACTTTTTCTGCCACATCAAGGTCATCGATAATGGGATCAAGAAGAAGGCTTTGCAGAGCAAGCTGACGGTCACCACGCACGACCGCGTCTATGCCAAGTTGTGCTGTGCTCACCTCTCGCTGAAGCAAGGATAACACTCCCTTGGGGAGGTCAAACTGGCTTACCGGAGAAAAACCCTTTCTGCTGACTTTGGCTGGAAATTCAACTACCGCATTCTTTGGCAGACCAGCAATCGTGCCATTGTTCGGAATGTTGACTGCTTCCCAAAGTGAGTTCGAGTCGGTTAGCATGGCTTCAATGATTTCAATGGCACCTTCGGAATGAGTATGACTATACCTATCAATGTTTTGTTTGAAATGGATGTCCTGGGCGACCTGCTTCCATAGGTCCTCACGATTGGCTTCAAAATAATTCCAATCATAAAGGGAAAGATCGTATTTTTGCCAGGGTCGGGTGCGGGAGCTGCTCATCCACGGCAGATACTCGCACAGGTGCTCATCTCCTGGAATCGGGAATAAATCAAACACCGCAAATACTTTCTGTGTAAGAGGTTCAAAGTCAGCTGAGAGTGATTCCCAACGCTGCCGGAACAGGGGGTAGAGGTCCTCTCCTGTATTACGGTCCTGTAAGCCAATCATCCAGGTGAAGTGGTTCAGACCTGCTGCAGTGATCTTGAAATGCTGCATCCCAGCCAACGACATTCGTAGATGGGAATCCGCATTTTTCGGATCGGCATGGGAACTAACCAGGGTTTCTGCACCTTCAATCGCATAATCGGCTGCCAACGCTTTGGCGACCATGGCGTAACCCATGGCAAGTTGATGGCAGAGACCGACCGACTTGATAGAGGAGTATTCATTGATCAGGTAACAGATACGGTGAAGCGGGTTGCTGAAGTTAAGATACCAGGCGTCCGGACACTGCACTTCCATGTCATGAGCGATTTTCAGGATGGTGTTTACATTGCGGGCGGCATGGGCAAAACCACCGGGACCACCATTTTCGGCGTAGGGCTGTCTGAGGCCAAACTGACTCCCGAGCTCAAAATCTTGTCTCCAAAGACGCTCGCGGGGTTGTACCTCAATGGCGCTAATGACAAAATCCGAGCCTTTTAGCGCGTTTTGATGAGAGGAATGACTACTTATCAGCTTTCCAGAATCCCATTCAGAATTGAGCCAGTTTGCGAGCTGAGTTATCAGATCCAGCGATTCCTGGTTTGTATCCACCAGAACAATTTCCGCTCCCCGAAGCACCTCGCTCTGTAAAAGAGTGATCAATGTGCTTAGACCAAAGGAGTGGCTGCCGGCACCCAGACAGGTGATTTTTGTCATAAGTTGTATCCCAAGGTGCGGAAGTATGCCACCATGGATGCAGCTGCTTTTCTACCGGCACCCATGGCAAGGATAACCGTGGCACCACCGGTGACGATATCTCCGCCGGCATACACACCTGCCATACTGGTGGCATTGGTGCCTTCATTTACGATGATATTGCCCCATTCATTGACTTCGATCTCAGGGGTCGACTTGTGGATGATGGGGTTGGAGCCGTTGCCAATGGCGATTACGGCAATATCAATGGGTTGAAGAAATTCTGAACCTGGAATAGGGATCGGTCTGCGGCGGTTGCTGGCATCCGGTTCACCCAGCTCCATTTTTTGCAGGCGTACACCTGTCAGGTTCCCTTCTGTGTCACCCAGAAATTCCACCGGGTTGCGCAGGTAGGCAAAGCGAACGCCTTCTGCGATGGCGTGTTCGATTTCTTCTTTTCGACCGGGCATTTCTTCCTGCCCACGACGGTAGATGATGTACGTTTCTTTTGCTCCCAGCCTCAGTGCCACCCGGGCTGAATCCAGGGCGGTGTTACCGCCACCGAAAACGCCGACGATCTTACCGTGCAAATTATGAATGGGGGTATCGACAAAGGGATACTGATAGGCTTTCATCAAGTTGATACGGGTCAAAAAATCGTTGGCAGAATAGATCCCAACCAGGTTTTCACCCGGAATACCAATGAAATGGGGTAAGCCTGCCCCGGTGCCAATAAATATTGCGTCAAATTTATACTCGTCGAGTAACTCCTTGACTGTAAAGGTCGCCCCGATCAAGGTATTGGGGACAAAATTGACGCCCAGTTTTTTGAGATCGTCGACTTCCTTGGAAACGATGGTTTTGGGAAGGCGAAATTCAGGGATGCCGTAGCGAAGCACACCGCCGAAGTCATGCATGGCTTCGAAAATCGTTACTTCAACGCCTGCTTTTGCCAGGTCACCGGCACAGCTAAGGCTGGCGGGTCCGGAGCCGATCATAGCCGCTTTTGGTGCCTTATCTGCCCGGGCAGGTATTTGACTTTCCAATCCACTTTCTGCCAGTTTATCAGCAGCGAAGCGTTCAAGAGCGCCAATTGCAATCGGCATACCCTTTTTTAGGAGAATACAGGCACCTTCACATTGATCTGTTTGCGGGCAAACCCTTCCACACACCATCGGTAAAGCATTGTCCTGCTTGATTTTTAATCCTGCCTCAACGTATTGCTTCCCCACGATAAGGCGGATGAAATCTGGAATCTGCACCGAAACCGGGCAACCAACAACACAGCGTGGGTTGCGGCATTGCAGGCAGCGTTCGGCCTCCGCCTGGGCTTGCTCTTCAGTGAAACCCAACGCAACCTCTTCGAAATTGTGGATGCGTGAGTCGATTGGTGATTCAGGCATAACCTGGCGTTGCTTTTCGAGAATCGTAACAGAATCGAGTAACTTGTTGTCATCGATCTCATCGATTTGTGCGTCAAGCCGGCACTCCTCATCGTCTTTGTAGGCACGTGTGCGTTGAATGATGCTTGTGAAATCTACCTTGTGTCCATCAAATTCGGGTCCGTCCACACAGGTAAACTTTGTTTTGTCGCCAACCTGCACACGGCAACCACCACACATACCGGTACCATCGACCATGATCGTATTCAGACTGACTGTGGTGGGGATGGCATACTTGCGGGTCAGATCGCTGATAGCCCGCATCATAAGGAGTGGTCCGATTGCTAAAACGTGATCGAAGGTCTGACCTTCATTGAGCAATTCTTGTAGTTTGCCGGTCACGAAACCGTTATATCCATAGCTGCCATCATCGGTAGTGAAATAGAGGTGATCGCTTACAGCTGATAACTCATCTTTAAGGATCAGTAAGTCTTTATTGCGCGCACCAATAATGGAGGTTACCACGTTGCCAGCCTGTTTAAGTGCCCGGGCAACCGGATAAGCTACCGCAGCTCCAACTCCACCGCCAACGACACAGACCTTCCCGAAATTTTGGATGTCTGAAGGATTCCCAAGCGGTCCTAATACGTCGTGGATGGTTTCACCAACCGGGATCTCATCCATGTGGATAGTGCTCTTGCCAACAGTTTGAACAATCAAACGTATCGTTCCAGCCTGGACGTCATGATCCACAATCGTAAGAGGCACTCGTTCACCAGACTCGCCTAAACGTACGATAACGAATTGTCCGGCTTTTGCCTTTTTTGCGATGAATGGGGAATAGATCTGGTATGACTTGACGCGGTCCGCAAGCGTCTCTTTTTGAACAATCGTATTTAAATCGATGGGGAGCTCCTTATTAATAGATTTTGAGAAAGTAACTGTTAATTTTCTTCCACTAACAGGCACCAAAAGAGATTCTCACCCTTGTTAGGGTTGAGGGAATACACCAGGCAATACCGCCCTGAGGTCAGCTCGGTTTCGGGGGTGAGCACGTGCATATTGTTTTCAGCTGGCACGGCATTGTAAGCGACAGGCTGATCGTTTTGATC
>DOEX01000158.1 GCA_003532515.1 Anaerolineaceae bacterium
GGTGCCACCAAAGTACTGACCGCGGAAATCTCCGGGATTGCGCCGGCTGTGATGGCTGCTAAGTACCTCGGTATTCCAGTGGTATATGCCCGCAAGACCAAACCGATTACCATGCCGGACACGGTCTACCTCACCACAGCGCCTTCCCATACCAAAGGGCGTCTGGTGGAGTTGATCGTATCACCAGAATACATTGCGCGTGGGGAAAAAGTGCTGATTATTGATGATTTCCTGGCTTCCGGCAACACCATTCAGGGACTGGTACGCCTGACGCTGGCCGCTGGGGCTAAATTGGTCGGGATCGGTACACTGGTGGAGAAAATCTTCGAGGGTGGACGCCAAAAGCTCTCGGTATTGAAAATCCCGATCGAATCATTGGTAATTATTGCGAACATGGATGACGGCAAAATCGTATTTGCGGATTAGTCAACGATGAGCGATGCGATCGTCGTCCTCGATTTTGGCTCGCAATATAGCCAACTGATCACGCGGCGCGTACGCGAAGTGCAGGTCTATGCCGAGATGTTCCCTTGGGATGCACCCCAGGTGCAGGTGATGGCATTACAGCCCAAAGGTTTCATCCTATCGGGTGGTCCCAACTCAGCATATGACGAAGGGGCACCCTATGTACCGGACTATGTGCTGGCATCCGGCTTGCCCATCCTGGGAATTTGCTATGGGATGCAAGCTATCACGGTTGCCATGGGTGGTAAAGTTGCCCCTTCGCAGGCGCGCGAGTACGGCATGGCGGAAATCTCGGTAGTTGAACCCAACCCCTTGATGGATGCGGGTGATTATCCAGTGTGGATGTCGCATGGCGACCGGTTGGAATCTCTCCCGCCTGGCTTTGTTAAGCTGGCCACCAGCCGCAACAGCCCCTATGCCGCGATGGGGGATCTGCGACGCAATTACTACGGCGTTCAATTCCACCCGGAAGTGCGCCATACCCCGATTGGGGTTGAGATGATCCGGCGTTTTGCGGTCGAGATCTGTGGAGCACAACCGACCTGGACGGCTGACTCGATTATCGAGCAGAGCGTGGAACGCATCCGGAAGCAGGTGGGGAAGGAACGTGTCTTAGTGGGGGTCAGTGGTGGGGTCGATTCGAGCGTGGCAGCCGCTCTGGTGCACCATGCCATTGGTGACCAGTTGGTAGCGGTGTTCGTCGATCATGGTTTGCTACGCCAGGACGAACGCCAACAGGTGGAGATCGCCTTCAAAGCCAATCTGGGGGTTGAGATGCACACCGTGGATGCCATCGAGGACTTCATGGACGCATTAGAAGGTGTTACCGATCCAGAAGCCAAACGCCGAACTATCGGAAAGACCTTTATAAGGGTATTTGAGCAAGCTGCTCTGACCGTTGGCAAGCCACGTTTTCTGGTGCAGGGGACGATTTATCCGGATGTCATCGAGTCCAGCGCGCCAGACAGAAACAAGGGGCACAAAATCAAATCGCATCATAATGTCGGTGGGCTGCCGGAGGATCTCTCCTTCGAGCTGGTCGAACCGCTGCGTTATTTATTCAAAGATGAAGTGCGCGCTGTGGGCGAAGCATTGGGGTTACCCGTTGAATTAGTCTGGCGGCAACCCTTCCCGGGTCCTGGCCTGGCGGTACGCTGCCTGGGGGAGATCAATATGGAGCGACTTGCAACCCTGCGCGCCGCCGACGTCATTTTCACCGAGGAACTCACCAAAGCGGGCTTGCTGGGCAAGCGCAAAAAAGCTGACGAACCCGGCATTGCCCAGGCATTCGCCGTGCTGCTACCGGTACGCTCCGTGGGTGTGATGGGGGATGCACGCACTTATCAGGAAGCCATCGCCCTGCGTGCTGTTGCCACCGACGACTTCATGACCGCCGACTGGGCTCGCCTGGATTACGACCTGCTGGCGCGCGTCGCCAATCGCATTGTGAACGAGGTGAGTGGTGTGAATAGGGTGGTGTATGACGTCACCTCCAAGCCACCGGCGACGATTGAGTGGGAGTGAGGCATTTATTTTTTGATCCGTGCCAATAGACTCTCTCATTTAGCAAGTTTTTATACTTCACCTATTGTTTCTAATTATTCTAATGATATAATGATTATTAAAATAATTAGAATGATTAGAAAAAGGTGGTTGCTTTATGTTGCCCGAAAGTAAAACGATTGAGTATAAAAGGGAATTTACAGACGACATAAAAAAGACAGTTATCGCATTAGCAAATACAGATGGGGGAAAGATTTTTATTGGTGTAGAGGACTATGGCAGCGTTTTAGGTGTGGCACAACCCGATGCAGTAACATTACAGGTTAATAACGCCATTCGTGATGCTATTCGACCCGACGTTACCTTATTTACGGAAACATCATTAATGCTATTGGAAGAAAAACCAGTCGTGGTAATTTCTATCCAGAGAGGAACAGCGCGTCCCTATTATTTGTCCGGGAAAGGAATTCGACCCGAAGGTGTATTTGTACGCCAGGGTTCTTCCACCGTGCCCGCCACCGAGACTGCTATATTGAATATGATTAAAGAAACCAGTGGTGACAGCTATGAAACTGCCCGCTCCCTGAATCAGCAATTAACCTTTCAAGAAACAAATGCTTATTTCAAAAGAAAAGATGTTGGCTTTGAAAAATCTCACAAAAGGACGTTAGGGCTTATTGGTGACGATGGAATGTACACCAATTTAGCTCTATTGCTTTCCGACCAATGTGCCCACAACATAAAATTAGCCGTTTTTGAAGGAGATAGGAAGTCAATCTTCAAAGAACGTCGAGAATTCTCAGGTTCATTACTTCGTCAATTGGAAGAAGTTTATGCTTACCTTGATCGTTTCAATAGAACTAAAGCTGAATTCAAAGGTCTTGACCGCATCGATATTCGTGACTATGCTCCTGAGGTAATCCGGGAAGCCCTTCTTAATGCTATTGTCCATCGTGATTACTCCTTTAGTAGCAGTGCCTTGATCAGCATATTCGATGATCGCATCGAATTTACAACCATCGGTGGACTAGTAAAAGGAATAACACTCAATGATATTATGTTAGGGGTGTCAGTCCTTCGTAATCAACACCTTGCGAACATTTTTTACCGATTAAACCTGATTGAAGCTTATGGAACAGGAATACCAAAAATCATGGGAGCGTATGAAGGATATAAAGTCAAACCAAAAATTGAAGTGTCAGATAATGCTTTCAAGATAACATTACCAAACATAAACAGCCTACCATCATCCTTATCAATTGACACAAGCGATTTGTTGGGCGAAAGAGAAAAGCAAGTTATGCGATTACTTGATGAGAATGAGTTTATCCAGCGAAAAGATGTAGAATTAGCACTGAACATTTCGCAACAAACCGCTGTTTTGTTGTTGAGGAAAATGATAGAAAACGGCTTGGTTAAAAAAGTTGGTTCTGGAAAACTGGTAAAGTATATTCGAGGTAGATAACACTCATTTTACACAAAAAAACATTAAACAGGTATCAAAATGACAAAATCAAGATTGAAAATTTTTAGCTTTTTTACAATGGTAGCCATTCTTAATATGACCTTCCTCACCGCGTGCAGCACACC
>DOEX01000280.1 GCA_003532515.1 Anaerolineaceae bacterium
TGCGGCAGAACTGCCCATCCAGGTATGCCTGACCTTCCCCGCTATCTTCGTACAAATCAAATTCGCCGTTCGCACCGGCAAAAACCTTGACCTTGAAACTTTGGGGAAGATCAACCCCGTTGGCGACTGGGTCGGTATTGAGGGGGATAATCGTTCCATCATGCACAAAAACAGGGATGTCAGCCTGGTCGCAATATAAGCTGTACCAGGAACCACCCTGATAGGCTTCATTCGTAAAGAAGTTCGTCCAGTTTCCTTCTGGAAGCCAAACTGTTTTTCGTGCAAATCCAGTCATCGGATCGGTTGGACTGGTAACCGGTGCAACCAGCATGCTCTGACCAAAGGTGTATTGCCCTGGGCAGGCATAGGCGGCTTCCTGGTCTGACCAGGAATAATACATGGGCAGTATCAAAGGTTCCCCGGACTGAACGTTTCTTTCATTAGCAGTGTAGATGAAAGGTATCAGCTGGTGTCGTAACTGCATGGCAGAACGCGTATGTTGGAATATGTCCAGACCGCAGCTCCAGGGCAGGCGGTCAATATATTCGTTGTTGGTTGAATGGAGTCTGAAGATAGGGCTGAATATACCAAATTGCACCCAGCGCAGATAAAGCTCAGGTTCTTCTACACCTTCGCAATGCCCGCCTATATCATGACTCCACCAACCATAAGCCACATTGGAAGCAGTTGCAGTCATTTCAGGCTGAAAAGCCAGGGTAGCCCAATCGACTACTGTGTCCCCTGAAAAGCCGATCGGATAGCGTTGTCCACCTAACCCAGGCCAACGAGAGAAGATAAACGGGCGTTTTTCGGGGGTTTTACCCTGGTCGTAGAAGTGGAGATGGTTCAACCAGAAGAGCGGATCTAACCCTGCAATTTTGGAGCGGCTGCCTTGTTGCCAATCGAGCCACCAGAAGTCGACGCCTTGCTTCTCCAGCGGAGCGTGAAGTACTTCAAAGTATGCCCGGGCGAATTTTGGATCAGCAATTTCGAAGGGAACAGGCTGACCTGAAGCAGGGTTGATACCCATGCGCGTAGCCATTTCAGGGTATTGGTCTTCGTGGTTATGCACTCCTTCAGCAGGGTGTAGATTGAGGGCGGTTTTGAGACTTCTGTTATGAAGATTGGCAATGAACCCTTCCGGGTCAGGGAAGAGATGCCGGTTCCAGGAATAACCGGTCCAGCCTGAGGAAGCATTACCGGTTTTTGTCTTGTGCCAATCCATATCAACGATGCAGACGGACAGGGGTACTTGTTGGGATTGGAACTCATCCATGAGTCCAATCAACTCATCTGAAGAATAAGTCCAATAGCGGCTCCACCAGTTACCCAATGACCAGCGGGGCAGGAGACTGGGCTTACCAGAGATCAGTTGATGATCACGGATCGCTGCCAGGTAATCTTTACCATAACCATAAAAGTAGAGGTCCTTATAGGCAATTGATTTTTCTCTTGGTGCAGGCCAAAGATTTTCATTAAGAATTAAAGTTTTGCTGTCATCAACGATTGCCCATCCCGAGCGTGAAACCAGCCCATCGCCAAGAGGAACTGGACCGCGGGCGCTGTCGAGTGTTCGGATGGTTCCACCCAGATTGCTGTGATCGAGATCTCCATAGCGCCATTGTTGATTGCTTTTCTTCAGCTCGATCCATAAATCCCGCCAGTGAAAGCGATTATTTTCATAGAAATGAAGTATAAGATCGTCTGTCTCGATTGTCAGCCAGCCGTCTGACCTGTTGATACCGAATTTTGGGACAGGTTGCTCTCGGTACCAGTAGGTCAGGCTGGCACAGTCATCAAAAAGACCATCGGGGTCCAGCTCCATGCGAATTAGGCGGCTCGTCAATATCGTAAAGCGTGCCTGGTCCGAGAGAACGATTGCTTCGGGGGAGGCGGTTGGGGTCATTTTGGGTGTAATTTTGCTCATTTGAGTTCCTTTTGTCATTGCTATACGAATTTTACCGGAACATCAGGAAAGTAGCATCTAATTATTGAAACTGTGTATGGATTGCCAAGTAACGATATCGTGAATTGTGGGTGTGATCCTATAATCTGGTATTTACTAAGCTTACTTGAAAGACCGTGAAAAAACGCTGATTCCTGGAAGATCGAGCAAAAGCTTTTGGCAAAAACGAAGGAAATTTACAAATAAAAAGAACTCCTCTTTTTAGGAGTTCTTTTTTAGCGGGAGCGACGGGATTTGAACCCGCGGTCTCGGCCTTGACAGGGCCGCATGTTNNGTTTGACCACTACACCACGCCCCCACAGGAAAAGAAGTTTATCACGCCGATTTTGATACGTCAAGGAAAATTTTAGACAAATTGATCCAATTTCTGATAGTCTATCGGTAATTATCGAGTTTGAAAAAGGTTAAATAAAAACCAACCAAGCGAGCATAAGAGCGCTTGTGTTTGATAGTAGATAAATTCTGTTTGGTTAACAAATATATTAAAACGGCAGGTGGATGACCTGCCGTTTTATGACATTAATTATGCTTGTGCAGCGTCAGCCACATCTTCAGCAGCGTCTTTGACTTCGTCTACNNACGTCTGTAGTACCTGACTTGACTGTGTGGACAATTTTTTGAGCTTTTTCTTTTGTGACTTTCGCGACTTCATCAGCCTTAAGGATAGCATCCTGGTAGGCTACTTCTGCGCGTCGTTTGGTTTCTTCGTAGGATTCGGCACTTTTGTCTTTTAGTTCAATTGCCTTTTCTTTGATGACCTGGCGAGTTTCTTCGCCGGTCTGGGGAGCTAAAAGCAAAGAGGCAATTGCACCCGCAAGTGCGCCTACGGTAAAACCCATTACAAATGATCCAAAGTTACTTTCGTCTGACATTTTTTCTCCTGTTATCTATTAATTACTTTTTAAAACGAAAGAGCTCGGCAATCTTCTTAACACTTGCCAGAGATTCGTTCAGTTTGATCACCGGTTCTGTGAGATTATCGCTCATGAACCTAACTGTTCCTTTAAGGGTATTGACAGTATCGCTGGTCGAGTGAATGATCGGTCTGATTTCGTTCTTAAGCAAATTGGTCAAGTCTGCTAATTGCACGATCAGAATAACCAAAGCGACACCGATAATAAACATCATCAAAGCCATCAGGATAATGAATATATCCCTCACTGTACTGACAGTGCCTGCATCCGAGAAAGCCAAAACGACGATCCCGGCAATGATGGCTAGCAGCACAAGCACGACAATGACAATTGCGATCGTCGCCTTCTTGTTGCCTTCTTCAGGTAATCCATCCAATCTGTCTGGTGTGGTTGTTGTCAATTGTTTCGGAGTCGGTTGCTCTGTCATTTTTTCCTCTATGAAATGATTATATACCAGTCTACCGTGATAATATTTTGATTGTATAAACAGCTAGAGTTCATCAATTTGTATTTCAGTCTCGTCAGTCTCGAATAATTCTTGCTCTGGGATCAAATTAATATCTCCAAAGTTAGAGGTTTGCTCTGTGATAATCAGGTTTTGTTTGACTAATTCCAGGATTGCCAGAAATACGACAATCGCCTGTAAACGGTCGTGACTTTCCCCCATGATTTCAGAAAAACTGGTCTTCCTGTCGGCGCGCAGGACATGCAGAATTTCTTCAACTTTTTTCTTGAGGGTCACCTTGGGGATGCTGATAAGAGCGCCATCATGGAAAGCAGGCTGCTGGATGGCGAGGTTTTCAAGCGCCATGATCAGGTCATCGATGGTCAAACCAGTCAGATCTAACTGAACATTGACCGGATAAGTCCGGGGGATATGGAGGTGGCTGCGCAGATCACGATTCACCCGGTCCGTAAGCCATTGGGTCGTTTTTTTGATCTCCCTATAAATGACCAATTGCCTGGCGAGTGTTTCGCCGAGATCTTCCTCGTCCTCGCTCCTTAAAGGAGGTCGGGGTAAGAGAGCTTCCGATTTGATCTGAACCAATTTTGCAGCGATGATTACAAACTCAGATAGAAAATC
>DOEX01000025.1 GCA_003532515.1 Anaerolineaceae bacterium
TCGTATTCCCAGGACGAAATAAGCACATCATCATATCCATCATCGTTCACATCTCCAGCACTTCCGAGAAAATATGCGAAAGATCGTGTGCTTTGGTTGCTCTCTGCCATCCAGTCCGCATTGGCGGGGTTGCCGTCGTCACCAAAACCTGTTTCTGAACCGTACCAGGCAAAAGCCGCGCCTTCATCGGTTATGCCGTTGTCATACTTGTCAGCGCCAACGATCAGGTCGTTGAAACCATCGCCGTTGACATCACCAATACTGCTCAAAGATATCCCGAAATTGCTTAAGGTCTGGTGTGACTCCGCAGTCCAATCCGGGTATTCAGCCAGACCTGCAACCGAGCCGTAAAAAACGTAGACGATTCCCTCATCTGCCACTTCCCCATCCCAGCCGCTGGAACCAATGGCGATGTCATCAAATCCGTCTCCATTGACATCGCCCAGACCGGCCACTCTGGTACCGACAGCCTGACCAGCCTGGCTGCCTGTAAATGTCCATGTGGGGGTAGCACTGAGACTACCATCGGAACCCAGAAAGAGATAAACCTTTCCCACATTAGTGGTTGCGGGTTCTGTCAGATCATAACCTGTACTGCTAACCAGAACATCATCAAAGCCATCTCCATTGATATCCCCCGCCCCAGCTACACTAGCGCCAAAATACGCATCTGTCATTTCTCCATCCACCACCCAATCTGGCGTTGTAGGGTCAAGTCCGGTTGGAGAACCATAAAAGAGGTAAGCCCGCCCTGCATTGGTGATAGTTGGCGTGTCGTACCCGTAGGCACTGAAAAGCAAATCATCATACCGGTCACCGTTCACATCTCCGACCGGCATCCAGGATTGACCCAGGTAGTTTGTTGCTTGCTCGCCGGTGAAAGTCCAACCAGGAGTGGTGGCAGGTGGAGCGTTGATAATAGCATCGGTATTGACTTGAGCACTACTAAAATTGAGCGGCAGGAAAAGCAATCCTGCAATTAGAAAAATTGATAAGATCTTTGGCTTGGGCATGATTATCCTCCTTGGTTCAGATTATGCCGCTTGGTTGGTACTGATCGGATCTCTGTTTTTCAGAGAAGTTGCTCAAATAAACCAATCATAGCTGTTGGTTTATTTTGGCAATTGCAGTCAATATAGAGTTATAAGAAGGTGGTTTGGGCAAAAGCGCGGGTATATGCAACGAAAAATCAGCACCCGGATACCTATATTATAGGTGATTGTTAGTAAGAATACAATAGATTTGCGCTCACAATTCATTCAACACTGAACGGCAATGGTTTTCAGGCGATCTTGCAGCTTGAAGTGTTACTTGCTTTAGGTTTCACAGCTTGAATCATAAAAACTTGCAACCTGACATCCAAAATTGACATCGGAATACAAAGCCTTGCTCCCTGCTTGTCGCTGCTGTTAAGCAAATGGGATTTCCTGTTCCCTGTCCTCTGATCATTACCACCCCCTCCTGGGAGGGGGATTGAGGGGGTGGGTACTTGAGTTCCTTAGACTTAAGGGCAATGGCTGGGTCGCTGCTCCCTGACTTACTCCAGGTTCATCCCCACTTGCAGCGCTTGTTGATTGAGGGGGACGTATTTTTCTTTGACACTCTCCGCAATAATGCGGTTCCAGTCGATCGCCTGCAAACCCAGCTCGCGGATGAGCACGCCCAGCAGGATGATGTTCATCACGCGGGGGTTGCCCAGTGCCCGCGCCTCAGCCTGCCCATCGATTGCAATCAGCTTGCCAGCCCGCTCCCGAATCAGATCTTCGCCGTTGGTGGGGTATTTATCTTTGCCCATCTGCACACCAATCGGGTTAACGCGCATACGGTTAAAGATGACGACACCCTGACTGTCATCGCGCAGGTAATCGAGATTGCGCAGCACTTCCAGCTCTTCAAAACCCATGATCAAGTCGGCTTTGCGCTTCTCTACGATGGGTGAATAGACTTTTTCACCATAACGAACATGGGTCAGCACCGGACCTTCGCGCTGGGACATGCCGTGAACTTCGCTCATTTTGACATCGTAGCCGGCTTCGATCAGACCAACTGTCAACAGTTTGCTTGCTAAAATAGTGCCCTGACCACCGACACCTGTCAGCAGAATGTTTTTTGTGTTCATCTAAGCCTCCACTTTCTGAATCGCGCCCGTCGGGCAAACCTGGGCACAGACACTGCAGCCAACGCATTTGTCGGGGTCAATGGACGATTTTTTCTTTTCAAATTGGAAGACGACCGCCGGGCAGCCGGTGCGTGTGCACTTGCGGCAGCCAATGCAGACCGATTCGTCCACAAAATAGGTTTCAGTGAAGGCTCCATGGAACTCTTCGAGATCCCATGGGGCTTGTTTTTTAAGCACACAAGGCCAGCGAGTGATGAGGACAGTCGGTTCCTGCATTCCAAGCGCCCAATCCAGGGCTTGGTTGACCTGGTCGAGCTGGTTGGGGTTGATGGTGCGCACGTTTTTGATGCCCATGGCGCGCACAAGCGCCTCAATGTTGACCGCTTCGGTCACCTCGCGGGCGATGGTATAGCCGGAACCGGGGTTTTCTTGTTGACCGGTCATGGCGGTGATGCGGTTGTCGAGCACCACCGTGATCAAGTTGCTGCGGTTGTAAGCAGCATCGAGCAGTGAGTTGATCCCGGTGTGGAAGAAGGTGGAATCGCCAATAACGGAGATCACACGCGGTTTGTCGCCTTCGATCATGTCGAAAACCTGCTGCGCGCCGTGACCCAGGCTGATGCTTGCACCCATGCAAACAGTAGTCTCCATGGCGTTATAGGGGGCACCGGAGGCAAGCGTATAGCAGCCGATATCGCCGGAAATCATGACCTTTTTGCGCTTGCCAAGTTCATAAAAGAAACCGCGGTGAGGGCAACCGGCACACAGCGTGGGTGGTCTGGCAACCACAACAGCCTGCAGTTCCTCGTCGAGCGGGTAGTGCTCACCGTAAATCACGCGGCGGATGACCTCGGGGGTCATTTCTCCGTTGAGCGGAAAAAGGTTTTTACCGTCGCAATCGACCCCCAGAGCGCGGAC
>DOEX01000220.1:0-830 GCA_003532515.1 Anaerolineaceae bacterium
CTAATGACGGTTTTCTTGGTCAACCATCAAACCAAACACTACCTGTTGGCACTGTCTTCGAAAGGATTAGGAGTGAGTTTGGAAGATATGGCTCACCTTTAAATACACCTTTCGTAGCAAAGTCACTTCCACCATCATCTATTAATCTACCACTAAGTGTGTATGAAGTTATAAAGCCTATCAATAATGTGCTCGTTGGAAAAATTTCTCCTTGGTTTGGAACATACGGTGGTGGTATACAGTATTATTTTAAATACCCTGTGAAAACGTATTTAGAAGAAGGTTTTTTAAAATTGATTAAATAGGAAGGTAAACATGGACAATGAACAGCATTTATATTCGAACAGTAATTGGATAATCACATATGATGAAGTCTCTAACCAACACTTTGTTGCGGTTGCAAAAGACGAAAGAGGTAGAACTATAGAGAGAGGAGGGGGGCATGACCCCCTGTTAGTGATATCGGAAGTGTATTACGACATTTTGAACATGATGTCAGAGTCACAAAATTACCGTCCGCTATTTTTAGAGCAAGAAGCGAAAGCTGAGAAGAGTGATTCCTTCCATCATTTGGTAATTAATGTCCAGCTTAAACTTTTTTAGAATGCTCGTTTATGCCAATAATCTCGGAAACCTTATCAAGATTACAGGCAAGCTCTTATAAGTAGGAGATAGATGTTCTAATTTCTTTCATTTTGTGCTGAAGACCGATGAAACACGATTGCTAATGGACGAAATCCGCTGTGGTTTTACCTGGTTACATGGCGATCACTTGGGCAGCACCAGTGTGACGGCGGACAAGGATGGAGCCCTGACCAGCCAGGCGCTTT
>DOEX01000220.1:925-3587 GCA_003532515.1 Anaerolineaceae bacterium
ACCCGCTGAGGTATACAGACCCGAGTGGAAGGTGGATGTGTGACATGTACGAGCCGGGTTGTGCCCAAACAACTTCGGAGAAATTAGCCTATGGCGTGATGTATAGCAAGACATACTCACAACCGTTTTCCTATTCTTTTTCGGGCTCATATGATTTTGGGATAAACCGAACTAACACAGTGGATAGATATAGTGATGATTTAATCAGTCCTTCTCTCGAAGGAATTAAGGGACCAGCATCCGTTCCAATTTTTATCGATTTCTTAGTACGAATATTGCAAGAATTTCAACCGCAACAAACAGGGCCATCAGAAGACGACCTGTACTGGACTGTGCATGTTACAAATTATTCCGATTCTATCAGCGTTGACATGATAGAGTTTTTCTCGCCAAAGGAATTGATCCGACTTAATTCGATTGAGTTTTTCAATGCCAATGGAATCTCTATAGGTCGTAAGTATTACAATCAGATGATCAATAATAATCTCCAGATCACAAGTGTTGGTCAGTTTTCTTTTCGCGAAATTGATGGAAGTGGACTACCCTTTGGAATACAGACAGGATTATCAGCAGGCCATGTGACTCGCATGGATTTCAACGTAACTTGCTTATATTGTTTTGGAACTCTGGATAGTCCGCACTGGACACCGACGAAACCCTATTCGAAACCCACCGATTTTATTTTACACATTCCGTATTAGGAATAAAAGGAGGCTGATACATGACACAAGATAGGCCAAATATTCATAAATCCATCATTATTGTGTTGGTTGCAGTACTTGTAGTTCTGGTTTCTATACTGTATTCAGCTTTTGCAAAAACTAAAACACAGTTAAGTGAGGAGGATATCACCTTTATAAAACAAGCAGGGCTGAAAGAAACAGATGACATTAATAATACAATGCGATTAAGTTATTTAAACAATGAGCAGGTTGCATTTTCTAAGGGGGAAATTATTGATGTCATGGCTAATTTGTATAATCAAAAACACCCTGTTCGAATCATCAGCAATAAAACCACGTTTTTTTACGTTCAAAACGAAGACACCAAAAACTGGGAACTGATCGACAATGTACTATTCGAATTCGGCGAAGAAACAATAATTGAGCCATATCCAGGTTTAAACCCTCTACCAAACGTAATAGGTGGAATTCCAAATCCCGAAAAGATTACAGAATCTATGACAATTAGGATTCTAATCGTAGGTAGTTTTGTCGATGAAACCAAAGCCAATGAAGATAAAGTGGCCGCGTTCATGGATATTGAAGTGACCCCTTGAGAGAGCAGGCCCGGCGGGTCTGATTGAACGGCGGAGACGAATTGCAGAACCTGAGTTATGCCTACGACGCGCTCAACCGCCTGACCGGCGTCTCCGGGGCGTACAGCCAGACCTACACTTACAACCCGGTCAGTGGCAACCTGACCACTAAGAGCGACGTGGGCAGCTACACTTACAGCCCTGCCCACCCCCACGCTGTCACCCAGGCGGGAAGCAACAGCTATGCCTATGACGCCAACGGGAATGTGACGGAACGCAACGGTCTCACGATGGTTTATGACGCTGAAAACCGGTTAATCCAAATGGGCCAGACGCAATACCTGTATGACGGCGACGGCAAGCGGGTGGCTGAATTGAACGGGGATGGTACCGGCACGGTGTTCATCGGAGATTGGTTTGAAGGGGCTTTCCCCCAGCCAGAGATTACAGACCCGGACTGTGCGAATCAGCATTGCACCTGGCTGCCCATTGTGGGGCAGGTGGAAGTGGCTATCCCGGTGGACTACCCGCTGATGCGCGGGCGCAGTTACTACTATGCCGACGGAGCCCGAGTGGCTACACGGGGCTTGGATGGAACGGTGAGCTGGCTGTATGGGGATCACCTGGGCAGCACGAGTGTGACGGCGGATGCCCAGGGGGTGATGACTTCGAGTGCGCTGTATGAGCCCTGGGGAGAGACGCGCTACCAGACCGGCGCCAGCCCGACCGACTATGGTTACACCGGCCAGATGCAGGAAGGCGACCTGTACTACTACGGCGCCCGCTGGTATGACCCGCAGATTGGCCGCTTCATCCAACCCGACACCATTGTGCCGAGTGCTCAAGGCACACAAGCCTTTGACCGCTATGCCTATGTGAACAACAATCCGCTGAGGTATACTGATCCGAGCGGGAGATGGATGTGTGGAGACCAATACGACGGGGCATGCGCAGATAATTGGTCAGAATACTATACCTATGAGATGATGCGAAGCAATACTCTAAACGTTCCCTTTAACTACGTTATCCAGGGCAGTTTTGATTTTGGATTAAGAGATAGTGTTGATACTGTGGACAGGTATAGCGATGACATGATAAGCCCTAGTGGGGGCCCGTTAACTATCCCTGCAATAATTGACTTCGCCGTTAGAATCCTCCAAGAATTCAGGCCAGTATCTCCATATGTCGCAAAGGATGATTTGTTCTATGATATATATGTGGAAAGCAGCAGAGGAAGCCTGACAATTTCAAAAATTGTTCTAAATGCGCCCGTTGAACAAATATATTTACAAACAATTAGCTTTTTTGAGAACACATCTTTGCTGAGTGGTGAGGCCAATTACTTTCGCGATATTGGCCGTCAATTAACTATACAACCATTTGTAATGGACCCCAAAAACTGGA
>DOEX01000130.1 GCA_003532515.1 Anaerolineaceae bacterium
CAAACCCAAAGAAACCAAAGCAATCTCTGGTACTGCCAAACCGATCAGTCCCGATTTGGTTGCCCAGCAAACCTTGAAGGATGCTGCCCGCGGGAAATATGCTATCGTGCCAGGGTTTGAAGCCAAGTTAATGTACTTTGCCGGCACGAGGCTAGGAAACTGGATTTACCCCATCATGGACATGATGGTTCGATCTGCATTAAAGAAAACTAAATAATTCAATACTTTTCTAAATGGACATCACTGGAACACTTGAGAGTTGGCTGGAAGAAGCAGAATTTGCTGAAAATATTGCCTTCCAGCAGTTAACGCCAGCCCGTGAGGCTGTGTTAGAACCATTTCCTGCCTCGATTCCCCCTGCCCTCCAACAAGTGTTGAAACAGAGGGGCATCACAGCTCTCTATTCTCACCAGGCAGAAGCCCTCCGGCGGCTTGAATTGGGCGAAAACATCGTTATCTCAACCGGTACGTCCAGTGGCAAGAGCCTGTGTTACAGTATCCCGATTTTGAACCAACAAATGCACCAGCCTGAAGCTACCGCCCTGCTTTTGTATCCAACCAAAGCGTTGACCAATGATCAACATAACAACTTCATAGATTACGCCAAGCTTCTTCCTGGTAATGACATCAAACCCGCCATTTACGATGGCGACACACCCAGCAGTCAGCGCACGGCTATACGCAAATCTGCCACAATTTTAATGACAAACCCGGATATGCTGCACCAAGGCATTCTTCCGCATCATACCAACTGGGCACGCTTTTTTTCAAACCTTCGCTTCGTAGTGATCGACGAAATGCATATTTACCGCGGTGTTTTTGGCTCTCATTTCGCAAATTTGATCCGCAGGCTACAGCGTATTTGTGCCTTTTACAACGCTTACCCTCAATTTGTATTAACTTCAGCCACAATTGGGAACCCCGAAGAGCTTGCCACCAACCTGGTTGAGCAAAAAGTGCATCTGATCGATGAGGATGGCTCGCCAAAGGGTCCAGCTCATTTTCTGGTCTACAACCCACCCTTGGTGGACGAAAAACTGGGCATTCGCAAGAGCAGCATCGATTTTGGCGTAATCTTTACTCAAAAACTGATGAAATCAACGCACCAGTCCCTGATTTTCGCCCGTACTCGTCGGACAGTCGAAATGCTTTTGGCATATTTACGAAACCGGCTCCCATTCCAGGAACGAGAAAGTGTGCGCGGCTACCGCAGCGGATATCTCAAATCAGAACGACGTGAAATCGAACAAGGGCTGAAATCGGGATCACTTCGTGCTGTATTCTCAACCTCCGCATTGGAACTAGGCATTGATATCGGCGATCTCGATGCAGTCGTCCTGGTAGGCTTTCCCGGAACGATTGCAACAACTCATCAGCGAATTGGCAGGGCTGGTCGAAAACAGCAGCCTTCCCTCGGAATTCTGATCGTGACCAACGAAGCGATGGACCAATACCTGGCAGCCCATCCTGAATATCTGGTGGACCGCAACCCTGAACAAGCGCTGATCGACCCGCAAAACCTGGTTATCTTGCTTCAGCATATTGGCTGCGCTGCTTTTGAACTGCCCTTCTCCAGTACAGAAAATTTTGGTTCCATGAGCGCAGAAGACCTCTCCCGTTTCTTGGACCTGCTGGAACAATCCGGTTCACTCACCCGGCAAGGCGATGATTACTACTGGCTTGCCGATCGTTATCCAGCCGCAGAAGTGTCATTGCGATCCTCTACTCCAAATGTGGTAAGCCTGAATGTTGTTGACGAAGGAAACGAAAAAGAGTTCATTGGTTCGGTTGATGCTAACGCCGCTCGTTGGTATGTGCATAAAGAAGCGATTTACCTGCACGACGCCGAGATGTATGAGGTATTGGACCTGGATCTTGACCAAGGGGTTTGCCTTCTCAAGCCGAGCCGGTCTGAATATTACACGATCCCGGTGATAGATACCCGCATCATTGATTACAACCTCACCTCTTCGGTTGGTTATCAAAACTTTTCAGCCAATTATGGCAGCCTGGACCTGGAAATATCGATAAATTCGTATCAGAAGAAACGTTGGATGACCAACGAACTCCTCGGTCTAGGTCAGATCGATTTGCCCCCTCAAAACCTGCATACCACCGGCTTTTGGTTAGGAATTTCGCCAAACCTCATCGAGACTTTGCGAGCCAATAGGCTATGGGGATCAGATTCCAATATCTATGGTCCGGAATGGAACCGGTTGCGCCAAAAAATCCTATTGCGTGATAATTACACCTGCCGCGCTTGTGGAAAAGCTTTCGAGCCCTCGGATTTACACGTTCACCATCTGCAGCCCTTCCGGACCTTTGCTGACCCCGCCATAGCCAACCAGGCTTCCAATCTGGTCACGCTTTGCGCTTCCTGCCACCACAAAGCCGAAATCAATGTTATGGTGCGCAGTGGTCTGGCTGCGGCTGCTTACGCCCTGCGCAGCATCGCACCCTTGTTGATCATGTGCGACCGCGAAGACATCTCACTGCTTTCGGAAAACCGTTCGGTTCTAAATGATGCCAACCCTGCCATTCTGGTCTACGATAACATCCCGGGTGGAATCGGGCTCTCCAGGAAGCTTTATGACCTCCGTAATTTCTGGATCGAAAGAGCAGTCGAGGTGATCCAGGGTTGCCAGTGCGAATCAGGATGCCCTGCTTGCGTCGGACCGGTGGGCGAACCTGGGTACGGAGGGAAAGAAGAAGCCTTAGCCCTTTTGAAGGGGTTGCGATATGGATAAATGGTCCGATCTTTCTGAGCAACTAAAAAAACTGGGTGTGCAGTTTGGTAA
The DNA here is from genome assembly GCA_003532515.1 of Anaerolineaceae bacterium. GTDB lineage: Bacteria > Chloroflexota > Anaerolineae > Anaerolineales > Anaerolineaceae > Mesolinea. Next base: position 2,799 of record DOEX01000130.1, read on the forward strand.
AGACAAGCCTTTGCCTTCTCCAGTAAAAAAGAGGATCCCCATCGAATCTCTGGTTCCAGGGCACGAATTTGAGACCATTTTTGGCAAGATATTTTCTTCGAATCACCAATACTCAGATCAATACCAGCATGGTGTCGCACCACTGAAACCTTTTTCTAGCTATGAAGTATTGTGTGAATGGGCGCAGGCACCTCATCTGGCACGAACCGACATTTCGGATTTCATTTTTCTGGATACTGAAACTACAGGTCTTTCAGGCGGAACTGGAACGATACCGTTTATGATTGGCGTTGGTCGTTTTAAAGCCGATCTGTTTATGCTCGAGCAGTTTTTTTTGAGAAATCCAGCTGAAGAAAAAGCTCAGTTAGCGGCTCTGAGTGAATTTGTGGATGGCGCAGACGCTATCGTCAGCTATAACGGTAAAAGTTTTGACCTTCCCGTTATTAACACTCGTTACATCCTTAATCGGCTAACCAATCCTTTTGACGAGATGGACCATATCGACTTACTCCACATCACTCGTCGCGTCTGGAAACGCCGGCTAAAGCAGTGCAATCTAGGCAATATTGAAAAGGAAATTCTCGAGTTCTACCGAACAAGCGAGGATATCCCTGGTTACCTGGTTCCAGAGTTTTATCGAAATTACATCATAGATGGGGACGCAAGCCAGATAGCCGGCATCTTCTATCATAATGAGATCGATGTTGTCAGCCTTTCCGCCTTATTCACTACTTTGGCTGCCATCCTGGAGGACCCAACATCGGATAAGCTCAGTCATGCTGAAGATATTTATTCCATTGGTCGTCTCATGGAAAGCCTTGACCGCGAAGTGCTGGCTGAACAACTATACTCATCTGAACGTATCAATTCAACCAACAATCAGGAACTGATCCTTTCACTGCTCTCTCGCGCCCGCATTCATAAGCGTAATAAGAACTTTACTGATGCACTCCCTCTTTGGCAGCAAGCCCACGAACTTGGGTCACGTAGTGCAACGCTGGAATTGGCGATGTATTTCGAACACATCAGCAAGGAGTATGATTTCGCTCTTGAGTTGACTGATCAAATGATTCAACAAGCCCAGTCAATCACGGAAGAAGAAGTAAAAAGAAAGACTTTGTCGGTTCTTACTCATCGCCAAAAGCGCTTGCTCAGGAAAATCGAGTTTTGTAGATCCAAAACAAACATCAAAGATTAATTGAAGAATTGCCTTCATAGTTTCGATTCACGATCATATTTTCTATAGCGCTTAAAATCCCAACATTAAGTCCTTTTGAAAAGGCAAAAAGTTCTAATATTCTAAATTCTTAAACAATTCTGACAACTTGGCTTATAATTCAATGTGGTTTCGCAACTGAGAGTGTTTTAGAGTTATCAGGGAGAGCGAATTGATCGAGTAGATCAGCCATAGCAATTTCTAAAATTCACAAATTGTTTGTAATCGCTCTAAGCGTGATGTTTATAATTGTTCAGTTAGATCATTTCTAGAAGGAGGTGGAAGAATCAAAAAAATATCATTTTTGTATTGTTTTGTGTTTGAGGATCTTTTACAAAATGAGTAAAAAAAGGAATCGATATGAAGAAAAAAGTATTACGCATGTTTTCAGTACTGATAATAGTCCTAATGGTTTTCTCAACCTTCACTCCTTCAAAAGTCACAGCTCAACCCGTTGAACCCAACCAGGAAGTGACAGTTGACCAGGCTGTTTTGGACGAGATGCAGACCAAAGGTTCGGCGAGTTATTGGGTCCAATTCAAGAATGATGTGGATCTAAGCCCAGCCTATTCAATGAACTGGAGCGATAGAGGTTGGTTTGTTTATAAGACCCTCTTAGCACAAGCTGACGCAACTCAAGCCCCGGTGCAGAAATACCTCTCAGGTAGTAAGGTTGATTACAAAAGCTACTGGATCAACAACTCCATTTTGGTGACAAGTTCCACGAATTCCGTGTTGAATGAGATCATGAAATTCAATGGAGTAGAGAGTATACAGGCTCGCAAGACTTACATCCTCTACGAACCCGACACTTCTGCTGCGCTCCTCGACAACGGCTTAAACGCCATTGAACCCAACCTGACGCACGTCAACGCGGACGACGTTTGGGCGCTGGGAATTGATGGCGCCGGGTTGGTGGTTGCCAATATCGATACCGGCGTGCGCTATTCGCACGCGGCGCTTGTTGGTCAGTACCGTGGTAACAACGGCGGCACCTTTGACCACAACTACAACTGGTTTAACCCAGACGATTTGGGCGATGATGTTCCACGCGATGGCAACGGTCACGGCACCCACACCATGGGCACCATGGTTGGTGATGACGGCGGCTCAAACCAGATCGGCATTGCTCCCGGAGCTGAGTGGATAGCCTGTGCTGGCTGCCCGGATGGCGGCTGTACAGACTCCGCTCTGTTGGGCTGCGGCCAATTCATCGCCGCGCCAACTGATCTGACTGGCAACAATGCCAACCCAGACCTGCGCCCCAACGCAGTCAACAACTCCTGGGGTGATTGCGGTCAGACCTATGATCCCTGGTTTGCTGATGTCATCGCTGGTTGGCATGCCGTCGGAACTTATCCGATTTTCTCCAACGGCAACTCCTCCAACTGCGGTTACTCCTCGCCTCCCGGACTTAACACGGTCGGCAATCCCGCCCGCTCGGGGAATGTGACCGGCGTTGGTTCTTCCGGTGAGCAGAACGGACAGTATGCCACCCACTCCAACTGGGGTCCCACCGACAATCTGGATATCATCAACCCTGTTGACACATTTGCCAATATGAAACCCCAGGTGCTCGCGCCCGGAGTCAGCATCCGCTCTTCAGTACCAGGTAGCGACACTTCTTATGAAGACGGTTGGTCTGGCACGTCCATGTCCGCCCCGCATGTGACCGGCTTGGTCGCGCTCATTTGGCAGGCAGCACCCTGCCTCATTGGCGATTACGCCGCCACAGAAACGATCATCGAGAGTACTGCTGTGGACATGGTCTACGATGACGGCTCTGCACTCACTCCCACCAACTTCCCGAACTTTGCAACCGGCTGGGGCGAAATTGATGCCCTGGCAGCAGTCAACTATGCTTCCGGAATGTGCGCGATGGGTACCCTGGAAGGCGTTGTAACAACCGATGGGTTCTCACCGGTTGAAGACGCCAAGATTTTCGCCGATAACGGCGCCGGTTACACCAAGAATATTTACAGCGCCGCCAACGGCAGCTATAGCACTGGCTTGCCGGAAGGCACCTACACACTGACTGCCAGCAAGTACGGCTACCAATCGGATACCGTTACTGGCATCGTCATCACTGAAGGTGCTACTACAATGCAAGACTTTGTCATTCCCCAATTGGGTATGTCTACGGTCTCAGGCTATGTCAATGATGATGGTGTGGAAGGATTGGGCGAACATGGCTATCCCCTGTATTCCTCCATCCAAGTCTCAACTCCCGGTTTTAGTCAGACCATTTACACAGATCCCTTCACCGGCTATTACGAAATTGAGCTGGTAGAGGCTACCCCACATACTTTCACCACTGACCCAATCCCAGGCGGTTATGATCCGTTGGTGGAAGATGTTACCGCTACTGGCGCTACCTACACCCATGACATTTACGTCCCGGTGGACGGTGCAGTCTGTGCGGCTCCTGGTTATCAGCCGGATTATGACATCTTCTACTCCTTCGAGAGCAGCGATGAAGGTTTTACCCCTGGCGGCACGACCTCCTTTGCCTGGGGCGACTTCACCAGCGGCCCAATGGCTGGGCACAGCGGAACCAAGGGTATTGCCACCAACCCTG
>DOEX01000033.1 GCA_003532515.1 Anaerolineaceae bacterium
CGATTCCCACCTTCGGCATCAAAAAGCCCCTCCAATATTGGAGGGGCTTTAGTTTCCTGACCCAGGTCTGCATTTACCGGATTAGTTAGTTGTTTGTGGCAATGTAATGCTTGCTCTTACATTGCCTTACTTTACAGTGTGGATCCTGGCACAAGTGCCAAGTGGGGTTGAATAACATTTCCCTGCGAGTCTGATTTGCGCTCGCAGATCCGAGGGCTTTATGAAGGTTTTTTGCTGAACTCCTGACGAAACAGTTGCGCTCGGTATCGAACACGTGACAGCATTGATTGATTTTGGTTAAATGGAACATCCCTCTTCCTTTCTTGTTAAGGTGCGCAGACCTAAGGAATCGAAAACCAGGTAAGGTTTAAGATTCGAATCAAGGAATTGGGATAGTGGATGGTTGCAGCATATTTTTTTTGCGTCTTGGTAACGCAAAAATTAGTTTATCATAAAGCCCTTTGCCGTCAAGAGTTTGATATATTAGTTAAGCATTCAACCAAAGTCAGATGTTGACCAAATAAAGAGAGCATAATTGCGAAAAATTGGTGCAGATTACTCAAATAATTAGTAAATTTGTAATCAGAACCAGTTTGTGCTATATTTATGAAACAATTGTTAGATCATTTGGCGCCGATGGCAGGGGACCGGTGCGGAAGGATTGCCAGTAATTGGGGAGCGAGTTAGTGGCAATCTTTTTTTTAATCCGAACTTTGGAAAAAGACTACGCTAACACCATCTCCACCTTCGTTGTCTCCGCCTCTTTCCCAGCGGGTGACATAAGCAGAATGCCTCAAGGTTTCCCGAACAGTTTCGCGTAAAACACCGGTGCCCTTACCGTGAATAATGCGACCAAATGGTAAGCCAGAGCTGAAGGACTGCTCCAGGTAGTGGTCAAGGTTGTCGAGTGCGTCTTCAACGCGCAAACCACGCAAATCCAATTCCATGGGCACCCCCGAAATGCTCGGGAGTTGTGTGTGTCCTTTTTTCTCGACCTGTTTTTCCTGGGAGGGTGCAATCTCATCGACAACTTTTTTTCGACTGATATCCTGGGGTAAGAGACGTAATCGCACGGCACCTGCCTGAACTTCCAGTTGGTCTCCGTCAATAGCAGTAACCGTGCCTTCCACTCCCAATTTTTTGATCTGGACTTTTTGCCCAACCTGGATCGGACCCGTAGGCTTATAAGTTAAATGGGCTTGCTTGCGTCGATGGACCTGCTTTTCGGTGTGAATTTGCTCCAATTCAACCAGCTTCTCCTCAACTTCTGCCAGTTCTACCTTTTTCTCCGGTTGCGCACTGAGACGCTTGATCACTTTTTGCAGGTCGCGGACCTGGTCACGCAGCACTTCCAGCTCCTCTTCAGCCTGGGTGTGAGCCCGATCTAAAATTTTATCCCGCTCGCCTTCGATTTTTTCGAGCTGTTTATCCAGTTCAACCTCTTTCTTTTGAGCGGAAAGCAGGGCTTTTTCTGAGGCAGTGAAATTCTTATTGGCAAGATTTCGCTGTCGATGGATTTCTTCCAAGAGATCATCTACGTGCAGATCGTCAGGGTTGATTTCTTTCCGGGCGGCTTCCAGAATCTCGGGGTCCAACCCCAGCCGTTCTGCAATTGCCAACGCGTTGGAACGTCCAGGCAGCCCGATCATAAGTCGATAGGTGGGCATGAGCGTTTCGGGGTCAAATTCGAGACTGGCATTGGTTACCCCGGCGGTCCCATGAGCATAACTCTTGAGCTCCGGGAAGTGCGTGGCAACAAAACTGGTGATATGCCGTTTGAGCATATAGTCCAAAACAGCCCGAGCCAGGGCTGAACCTTCTTGCGGGTCAGTGCCAGAACCCAGTTCGTCCAATAGAACCAGCGAGCGCGAGTTCGCCCGGCGTAGAATGCGCACGAGCTGGCTGATGTGACCAGAAAAGGTGGAGAGCGATTGTTCAATCGATTGCTCATCCCCGATATCCGCAAAAACATCCTGGAAGACGCTGATGCGTGAACCTGAACGTGCCGGAATTTGCAGACCCGCCTGCGCCATCAGAACCATCAAGCCGATGGTCTTAAGAGTTACTGTTTTACCGCCTGTATTGGGGCCGGTCAGAACGACTGCAAAGGTTTTGCGATCCAGCTCAACATCGATTGGCACTACTTTATCAGGCGCAAGCAAGGGATGACGAGCTCTGATGAGGTGGATCAGGCTGCCGGGATGATCAGAATCAGGTCTTTTTTCAAATGCGATCAATTCGGGCTCACTGGCGCGCAAATCATCGGCATAACGGGCTTTCATCAGGATCAAGTCCAGTTCTGCCATCACTTCACTGGTTTGGATCAGTTCCTCGGCATAGCCTGCAATTTCGCCGCTCAGGTTGTGCAAGACACGTAAGACTTCATCGCGCTCGTCCAATTCGAGCTGGCGGTATTTGTTGTTCCATTCCACCACCGCCAGGGGTTCCACAAAAAGAGTAGCGCCTGAAGAGCTCTGGTCATGCACGATGGATTTGATCTGACCCTTATGTTCAGCTTTCAGCGGCAAGACGTAACGACCACCCCGTTGGGTGATGAGTGATTCCTGCAACATGCGGGAGCTGCCCGGATCAGTCAGGTAGCGGTTCATGCGATCCATCAGGCGCGAATGCGTGATTTTCAGGTCAGAACGGATTTGTTCCAGGTGCGGAGAGGCACTGTCAAGCACTTCGCCACGATCATTAATAGTTTTATTGATCAAGTCGATCAAGCCATGCCCGTCAGACAAACTTACTGCCATTTCCGCCAGAAGGGGGGCTTCCTCAGACTTTTCAAGCAAAAAACGCCGGGCATCACGGGAGACAGCCAGCGAGTTGCGGATGGCAAGCAGGTTGGGGGCTTCGAGTGTCATCTGTCGACGAGCCTGTTCCGCGAACGAACGCATATCGACTGCTCCCCGAAAATGGAGTCCGTCGGTCAGGCTCAACAGAAAGCGCGCCTGGCGGGTTTGATGCTGGTAAACCTGAGCTTTTTCCAGACTGCTGGTTGGGCGCAGCCGGGTTGCCAACTTTGCAGAAAGATCGAAACTGGCGTAGGTTTTTAAGCGCTCCAACACCTTGTGAAATTCGAGTAAGATCAAGCTTTTCGGGTTCATCGCTGAAAGTGTATCACGAAGTACGTTCAGCATTCACTCTGCTTGGCACAAGCAAGATAAATAACCTTTTGCTGGATTCTTAAAAGTCCCCCCGGAAACCTTTAATAAAACTATAATCTTGTTAACAATGATTAAGGATTGACTTGTGGAATTTA
>DOEX01000257.1 GCA_003532515.1 Anaerolineaceae bacterium
TCAATTAGTTCAGGTTCATTCAGATTGTTAAGCCTGATCAGACCAAATCCGGTAATAGCGATTCCAGGGTCAATTCCCAAAACTAACATTAATCTAATGCTTCAATATGTTCATCGCCATACTTAAGGTTGGAGTAAACGTTTTGGACGTCGTCGTTCTCTTCAATGGCGTTGATCAACTTGAGTACTGAAACGGTATCATCGAAATCCAGTTCAACTTCCTGTTTAGGGATCATCCGCACACCAGCGTCTTCAATCTGAAATTTTGCAGCAACCAAGCTGTCATGAATGGCTTTAAATGTTTCAGCAGCGCCAACAATTTCGATATAACCCTCTTCTTCAGTGACGTCATCCGCGCCGGCTTCAAGGGCGGCTTCAAAGGCTCTATCGAAGTTTTTTCCATCAGATTTGATTGAATAAACTGCTTTGCGATCAAATTGCCAGCTAACCGAGCCGTTACTCGCCATTTCGCCGCCCCCCTTGGTGAGAAGATGGCGCAAATCGGCAACGGTACGGTTTCGATTCTCAGTTACACACTCGATGATTGCAGCTGTACCACGACCAAGATAGCCTTCGTAGGTAATTTCTTCCAGTTCGCTTCCGTCTTTATCATCGCCGGTTCCGCGTTTTATGGCACGTTCAATACTGTCTTTGGGCATATTACTGCTTTTGGCACGATCAATGGCAAGCTCCAGACCGACGTTCATGGAGGGGTCTCCTCCACCTCGACGGGCAGCGAGAGCGATTTCTCTTGCCAGGCGCGTGAAAACGGCACCTTTCTTTGCATCGGCTGCGCCCTTCTTGCGTTTAATCGTGGACCAATGTGAATGTCCGGACATATGAATTCTCCTTACTAATAGGGTGTCAATATAACTAAAACATTATACCACTTCTGGAACTGTTTTCAGCCCGAGAGATTAGAGCAGAAGTTTCGATATTTTCACGATCCCATCTCCTGGTCATTTTGTACGCAACGGACACCTGGCCGTATTTTAAGCCCTCCCTTGAGGGGGAGGGTCGGTAGCCCCTTTTTTGGGGCGTACCGGGGTGAGGGTTGTGGCTGTTCCCTGATCCCTGATCCCTGATTCCTGCCTGACCTGTGTAAGGGTTCCCTGCTCCCTTCTCCCTGCCATCCATTTGCACCATTTGCAGCAATTGCACTGTTTTTTGATAGTGCAAGATCGTCGTTTGACTGCAAATGGATTTCGATTGTTAAGGTGCGGGATATTGATTTGCGGGTATATTATAGCACAATTGTTCTATTTTGGAACGTTTGGCAAGCGAAGTCCCGCCAACGGTGGGTGTCCACGGCTAGACTGAATGAGCTAAACTCTGACATTCGATTATTCAAGCTTCAATCAAAAAATCCCCACCTTTAAACCAGCCCAAGGAACTTTTCAAAGTAGGTTCTGAGTTTATCGATCACCCGGGTTTTAATGACTTCCCGTAAATTATCAAAAAGGTCGATGGGTGGAAGCAGCTGGTCAAATTCCACGCCTGAGGTGCGGAATTCGCGGTCTCGTAAAGCGTTGTACATATAACGACGGGTGCGTTCTTCGTGCAGTTTCTCTTCTTCAGCGATAGACTGCAGTTCCGCTTCTTTTCGTTCATTCACATAAGCCGACCAGTCATTCTCGACCTCGGTCTCCATATTGACGCGGGCAATAAAGCCATCGATCAGGTCTTTCTTGCTGCGCAGTTCCAAACTGGCATTGATGGATTTCTCAATCGTAGTCAGAATTTCCTTATCCTTGAAGTGGCTTTGCTGATACTTAACCACCAGCATCAAAATATAATCAATGTTGACTTCCACCTGCTTGATCAATTCGACCTCAAAGACCAGGTCATCATTGATCGCGGTTTTTTCTGCTTTTTGCTCACCGCGAATATCGTCATAAATATCAATGTAGCGGCTTTGGTAATCCTGCTGATCTCGTTCGCCTATGATTTGTTGACCCCCATATTCATCAAAACTTTTCAGGATGTTTTGCAGTTTCAAGACCGTTCCAAACAGGCGCACAAAGTCTTTTTTAGCATTTTCCCCGATGATGGGCTGCCCTAAGGGGAATTCGCCTGTCAGTTTTTCGACCAGTTCCACGTACGGTGGTTGGTGTTTGCCGTTGACTTCATAACCAGTTCGGTAATACTCCTCAAAAGTCTTCATCAAGACGATCCCGCCAGCTTCGCGGTTGCCAAACAGGGCGATGGCATCGTCAGTAGCTTTACTGAGGTCGCGGAAACAAACGATGTTGCCAAAGGTCTTGACCGAATTAAGGATGCGATTGGTGCGCGAAAACGCCTGGATGAGCCCGTGCAGGCGCAGGTTTTTGTCCACCCACAGCGTGTTGAGGGTGACGGCATCAAAACCCGTCAGGAACATATTGACGACAATTAAAAGGTCTACTTCGCGGTTCTTGACCCGCCTGGAGAGATCTTTGTAGTAGTTTTCAAATTTATCCGACGAGGTGTCGTAATTGGTGCCAAACATCTGGTTGTAGTCCGCAATCGCGCTTTCCAGGAAGTCACGAGAACTGACATCCAGGTTTTCGGTATCAAAGCTTTCTTCAATCAAGCCAGACAGCGGGTCTTCTTCGTTGGGTGAAAAGCTGAAGATCGTGGCGATCTTGAGGTCCTTTTGCGTTTCTGCCAGCTGTTTCTTAATTTCCTTGTAATAGAGCTTTGCCATCGGGATGGACTGCACGGCAAAGGTGGCATTGAAACCATTCAAGGCTTTACCACCGCGAAGGTAAGTGTTGGCGCGCATGGTTTTTTGGTCTAAATGCTCTAACAGGTATTCAACCACAACGCGCAGCCGTTCAGGGTCTTGCAAAGCTCTGTCGGTGTCAATAGCTTGCACCTGGGCATCGGTCATGCCCTCTTTGGGCTTGATGGTGTTGATGTAATCGACTCGGAATGGCAGCACATTGCCGTCATTGATGGCATCGACAATAGTGTAGGTATGCAGGCGTTCACCAAAAGCCTGTTCGGTGGTCCAGACTTGTGCATGCGGGTTGACATTGGCGTTGTCTGCAAAGATGGGTGTGCCGGTGAAACCAAAGATATGGTAGTTCTTGAAAGCCCTGACAATCGCCTGGCGCATATCGCCGAACTGTGAGCGATGGCATTCGTCAAAAACCAATACAACATGTTTTTTGTAAATTTCGTGCTGTTTGTTTCGGGCGATGAAAAGGTCCAGTTTTTGGATGGTGGTGATGATAATGCGCGCATAAGGGTTTTCCAGCTGCCTTTGCAGTTCGCGGGTGGAAGTGTTGCCGTTGGCAGCCCCTTTTTGGAATTTATCGTATTCCTGCATGGTCTGATAGTCGAGGTCCTTGCGGTCCACCACGAAGAGCACCTTGTCGATGCCGGCAATACCGGTTGCAAGCTGGGCAGTCTTGAAGCTGGTGAGCGTCTTCCCGGAACCGGTGGTATGCCAAATATATCCGCCTGCGTCGAGGGTACCAGTCTGATGCATATTGCTGGAAGTAATGATGCGGTTAAGGATCCGTTCGGTGGCTGCAATCTGGTAGGGGCGCATTACCAGCAGTTCGTCCTGGGCGTTAAAGACGCAGTAGCGCGTCAGAACATTGAGCAAGGTATGCTTGGCAAGGAATGTTGCGGTGAAATCTACCAGATCGGTAATGGGTTGGTTATCGATGGTTGCCCAAAAGTTGGTGAATTCAAAGCTGTGGCTGCCTTTCTTGCCACTGGGGATCGAACCCGGCTTTTGATCGTCCAGGTGTTTTTGGCGGGTGGTGTTGGAATAGTACTTGGTGTGCGTGCCGTTGGAGATGACAAAAAGCTGCACGTAATCGAACAACCCCGAGCCGCTCCAGAAACTTTCGCGGTGGTAGCGGTTGATCTGGTTGAATGCCTCACGCAGGGCAACGCCCCGCCGTTTGAGCTCCACGTGTACCATCGGGAAGCCGTTGACCAAAATGGTCACGTCATAACGGGAAGCGTGTTTACCTTCAGCCGCTTCATATTGGTTGAGTACTTGCAGACGGTTGTTGTGGATGTTGCGTTTGTCTATCAGGTAGATGTTTTGATCGATACCATCGTCCCGCCGCAGGATTTGGATGTAGTCATCCTGGATCTTGCGGGTCTTCTCAGTGATTCCTTCGCGGGCGTTGGCGATCTTTTCGCCAAAGAAGCGCTGCCATTCTGCATCCGTAAAGCTGATGTGGTTGAGCGCTTCCAGCTGCACGCGAAGGTTGTTGATCAGCGTGCTTTCACCGTGAATTTGGATGAATTCATAGCCCTGGGTCTCAAGCTGTTTAATAAATTCACGTTCCAGGTCTGCTTCGCTCTGGTAGTTGTCGGAACGGTACGGGTTGGGCGGGCACTCTGCTACTACGGTGGCTTCGCTGGTAGAGGCGACGATGTTGTATGTGGTCATTTTGAAGTCTCCCTCGGGGTTATTATACCGTCGAGATCTCATTTGACGGGAAAAAAACCTCGTAGATACCGTGTTGAATGTCAAGAGGAAAGGGCAATTTTCCTCCCATAAACAGGGTCAAACGGCTTGCCGGACTTAAGTACACCATACATCTGAACCACAAGCTTGCGCATGGCTGCGATTTTTACTTCCATCTTTGCGTGTCCCTTGGCAAACATTCTTGCACTCAATTCTAAGATGATTGGATTTTTCCTGAGCGCC
>DOEX01000248.1 GCA_003532515.1 Anaerolineaceae bacterium
ACCATCCTAAATGGTGATGTAGGATTATTTGTCGAAACATTTGAGTCCGCGGAAGCCGCTGTTGTTTTCAACGATTTAGTGATTAAAAAACCCTGATGAGATTTTATTTGGATATGGTTGGCTGCCGTCTGAACCAGGCGGAGATTGATGCCTTGGCAATTGACCTGGTTAATCGAGGTGCTGAGATCGTTTCCGACCCGCAATTGGCCGATACAATCATCATTAATACCTGTTGTGTGACCGCCAAGGCGTCTGCTGATTCCCGGAAAATGATCCGTCATTATCAAAATCACTCTCCAGCAAAAGTGGTGAGTACTGGTTGCTGGGTGAGTGTAGCCCAGTCGGAAGCGGATGAGATAAGCGATCTGACTTATCTAAACGATCAAAAAGAATTGATTCCGGAAATTCTATTAAAAAAATCACCAGAAATTATTTCAGAATTAGTCCATAAACCAAAGTTGGGTCATCGAAACCGTACACGCGGATTTGTCAAAATTCAAGACGGCTGTAATAACGCCTGCAGCTTTTGCCTTACTACGATTGCCAGGGGTCCTTCGACTAGTTCCAAGCCGGAAGACATTCTGGAGCGTGTCAAGCAGCTTGAAAGAATGGACATTAAGGAAATCGTCCTAACAGGTGTTCAACTCGGCTCATGGGGTAAAGATCTGGAGCCAAAAAGAAGACTGAGCAGCTTGCTCGAATATCTATTGACACACAGTCAGATCCCAAGAATCAGGCTCTCGTCGATTGAACCGTGGGATATTGATCAAGATCTTGTGAACGTTCTGAATCACCCACGGATCATGCCAAATCTGCATATACCACTGCAAAGTGGATCAGATTCGATCCTAAGAAAAATGCATCGTCCAGTGAACCAGGAACGCTTTCGGCAAGTCCTCGCAATGATAAGAGAAATTAGTCCACAAACTGCAATCACTACTGATGTGATTTCTGGATTTCCTGGAGAGACCGACGAGTTGTTTGAAGGGTCGTGCAACTTCATCCGAAGCTGCAACTTCAATGGTGGTCACGTTTTTTCTTTTTCACCCATGCCTGGTACTCTTGCCAATGAAATGGAAGAAAGAGTGCATTCTGCTGTCATTAAAGCCAGGACCAATCACCTTTTAGTTTACTTTGCTGAACAGGAAAAAAGTTACAAACAACAAAAATTGGGACAAATTGAACGAGTATTGTTCGAGAGCAGAAAGATTTCGCCCCAAGGCACGTTTTACCGGGGGTTCACTGAAGATTATCAGAGAGTGATTTGTTACAGCCAGGAAACTTTGCTGAACCAGATCAGAAATGTTGGACTTACGAGTCTGAATGAAGATGGCGATTTACTTGGGGTATTACTTCCACAAAACCCGACTGAGTTCGCCTTGACTGAGGGGGTAAATAAGGTAGAATTGAGAGGTTATGGATTTGAAAAATAGTCCTGGTTAAGTCACGCCTATGTTACTTGCTGGGATTTTCTGAAAGGAATAAAGGATGTCAACAAAAAGAACTTATCAACCCAAAGTGAAAAGGCGCGTGCGTGTTCACGGTTTTCGAGCAAGAATGGCAACTGCCGATGGACGACAAGTGCTGAAACGCCGACGTCTGCGTGGTCGCCAGGAGCTTGCAAAGACCTCTAACAACCACGTCAAACGCGTTCGCTGGTAAAAATAGACAAGAATGCAGCGGGTATGCCAGGCAATTCGGATTTGGCAACACTGCGAAGTTCACAGGAAATTAGTGCTATCCGTAAGGAGGGCAGAACATTTTCGAACCGATATTTCGTGTTGGTGATGAGACCCAATACACTAGAGATGAGCAGATACGCTGTAATCGCCAGTCGAAGTGTCGGAGGAGCTGTGGAACGCAATCGCTGCAAACGCCGGATTCGGTCCAGAGTGGCAAAATTGGCAATCAGAATAATACCGGGCAATGATTTTCTTATTATCGCCCGGGTTGCTTGCCTTTCAGTTGAGCCAGTTTTGTTAGATCAAGCGTTTGAACAAGTGTTTGCCCAAGCTGGGCTGTTGAGTGTTAACGTGTGAATTTATGGCAGAACATGAAAGCCATTATGCAGATCCTCCATTGAAGGATTTGCCCGCTACGCTGAAGAATTTTCCCCGTCGCATTTTGCTGTGGCTGATCAAGCTGTATCAAATGACCGTTTCGAAAACACTTCCGCCGAATACTTGCCGGTTTTATCCAACCTGTTCTCACTATGGTTACCAGGCAATCTATAAGTATGGAGCCATCAAAGGTGGGTGGATGGCTATAAAGAGAATCATAAGATGTAACCCCTTCAATGAAGGTGGAATAGACCCAGTTCCTTGATCGGAGACGTATGAACAAAAAGGTTTTAAGACTTCTAGTTCTGCTGGTTTTAGCAGGCGCTGTCCTTACTGGTTGCGCAGCTGGAGTCCGGGCAGAAAGTACCCCAGGGGTAACAGTTACAGATAGCTATGTCTATCTGGCATATTTGAATAGTCTTTTTCAATTAGATAAAGCAAGCGGTGCTCAACTTTCCTCTTTCCCTGAGAAATCCAGCGCCAATTTAGCCATGTATGCCGCACCGGTTGTACAGGATGGTTATGTTTATTTTGGCGACCTTTCCAATGACTTTCACAAATTGACTGAAGGAAATCTTGCGCAAAGTGTGTGGACATTTGAACAAGCAAAGGGTTGGTACCAGGCAAAACCTGCTTTGGATGGCAATCTGGTGATTGTGCCTTGTACAGACCGCAATATTTATGCAATCGACATAGAAAATGGAACTGAAACCTGGGTTTACAAAGGCGACTTTGCTTTCATTGCTGAACCAGTTGTGGTTGATGGCAAAATTATCGTCAGCTCGCAGGATCATCACGTTCTTGTGCTGAATGGCACTACCGGCGAAGAAATTTATCGGGTAGAAATGAAGGGTGCTGTATTAGCCCCGCCGTTGTACGACCCCGAGTCAGGCTCTGCTTATGTTGGCAGTCTCGGTCGTGAGATGGTTTCATTTGACCTGGCTTCCGGTGATGTCAACTGGACCTATGAAACAGAAGACCTGGCAACAATTTGGGCCACACCAATCCTGTTAGATAGCCAACTGATTTTCACGGACAAAAACGGGAAAATCGTAGCTTTGGATCCAAAAACCGGTGAGGAACTCTGGCAGAACAATGCTGGCGGAACAGTGATCGCAGGAGCCACACTTGTCGGCGACCAGGGCTTCTTAGTTGCACGCGAAGATGGAACAATTTCCTATTATTCGTCAGAATCTAAGAGTGGAGACTGGACCGTGACTGTTCCTGGCAACATCTATTCAAAAATCATCGTAGATGGTGACCAGATTTTTGTTCCTGTTGTCAAGGCTGATGCCTTGATCTACACCTATAATACTGCCGGCGTACCTGGCTGGTCGTTCAGCCCGTCGAAATAGGAGCACCACTATGTGGGATACAATTATTGTTCAGCCTTTTACTAACCTATTACTCCTGATTACCATACTGGTCAAGAATTTTGGCATTGCCATCATTCTTTTTACCCTGGTGATCAAGTTGATAACCTATCCTTTGACTGCCAAACAATTGAAGTCTACTATGGCTATGCAGGATCTTCAGAACGATCCTAAATACAAGAAGATGATGGCAAAATACAAGGACAACCGCGAAAAAGCTGCGGAAGAACAAATGAAGATTTACAAAGAAAAAGGTATCAGTCCTTTTGGATCTTGTCTTCCAACGCTTATCCAGTTCCCAATCATTATCGGTCTGTACCAGTCAATTATGCGGGTCATGGCTTCAACGCCGCTTGAACTGGTCAAATTGGAACGCATTGTTTACCCCTTTCTTGACGTAAATAAAATCCTGCCAATTCAAAACCGGTTCCTTTGGATGGATTTGGGTCAACCAGAGCGTCTTTGGATCGGAACAATTGGCATTCCTGTGTTGGCAATCCTGGTATTAGCCACTACCTTTATCCAATCCAAGGTAATGCAACCACCAACTCAAGCTAATGACCAAAGTGCTGCCATGAGTAACAGCATGATGATGATGATGCCCTTTATGATGGGCTGGATGGCTTATCAATTCTCAGCAGGTTTAGCGCTTTATTTTCTGGCGAGCAACATTGCTACTGTCGGTCAATATGCGGCAATGGGACGAGTGGATTGGTCCAAGATTTTACCTTGGGTCAAGCCTTTGGAACAACCAAAACCTTCAGTCGTGATTGATTACGATGAAGAAGACGAACAAGAAGAAGAGCCAGAACCTGTTAAATCAGTCAAACCATCGGCAAGAGCTTCTGCAAAGCGGCAGCGACCAAAAATGAAAAAGTAAGGTGGGTGCTACATGAATAACAGAATGACCCTCGAAGTCATTGCTCCAACGGTTGAAGAGGCTATTGAAAAAGGACTCGATCAACTTGGTTTAGCGATCGCTGACGTCGAAGTAGAAGTATTGGATGAAGGCAAACGTAACCTCTTCCGCTTTGCTGCTAGACAAGCGCGCGTTAAACTAACTGTGAAGTCTGAGGATAATTTAACTGTATTTTCAGAATCTGGCGAATTCATTGAAGTCTTTGATGAAGAAATATCGGAAGATGCTAATTTATCACTAACCGATGAAACTGAAGAGGATGAAAATTTAGATTCTTCAGATCGGGATGTAGACTACAACAGGCTCAAGACCCGTGTGCATGAGACTGTAAAAAAATTGCTTCAATTGATGAAAACTGATGCAATTGCTACAGTTGAACTAAAGAATTCTGAAGACGATGACCGACAAATTATCAGCGTGGAGATTGAAGGCGATGATTTGAGTTTCCTGATCGGTCGTCATGCTGAGACGTTAAACGCGATTCAGTATATGATCAGTTTGATAGTCAGTCATGAATTTAATCGTTGGATCCCGATCCAGGTCGATATACAAAATTACCGCTCAAGGCGCGAAAAGGAGCTTCAGAAACTTGCTCGCAGAATGGCTGACCAGGTTGTCGCGACTGGAAGAAAACAGACTTTGGAGCCTATGCCAGCCAACGAACGTAGAATCATCCACATTGAACTACGAAAACGTGATGACGTCTTTACCGAATCAATTGGCGAGGATCCATATCGCAAGATATATATCCATCCAGCGGACTAAGGAAAGAACTGTGCTATGAGAGCCGTCGATATCATTATCAAAAAAAGAGACAAACAAGAACTCTCCAAAGAAGAGATCAATTTTCTTATCGAGAATTTCACCAGTGGTGAAATTCCTGATTACCAGATGTCTGCCTTTGCAATGGCTGTGCTTCTGAACGGAATGAGCCACCAGGAAATTACTGATCTTACCCTGGCAATGGCTGCCTCTGGTGACCAACTGGACCTGAGTGAATTTGGTGGACTCGTAATTGACAAACATTCCACTGGCGGGGTCGGTGATAAAACAACACTTGTGGTTGCGCCAATAGTGGCAGCCTGCGGTCTACCGGTTGGAAAAATGTCTGGAAGGGGTCTCGGTTTTAGTGGGGGTACTATTGATAAACTCGAGTCGATCCCTGGTTTCAAGTCGGATTTGAGCACAGAAGAATTTATTACTCAGCTTCGCGAACACGGCATAGTCCTGACCGGTCAAAGCCTCGATTTGGCTCCTGCTGACGGCAAATTATATGCTCTCAGGGATGTGACTGGAACCGTTCAGTCGATCCCTCTTATTGCTTCTTCGGTGATGAGTAAGAAAATCGCCTCAGGTGCAAATGCCATAGCGTTGGACGTCAAAGTCGGACGCGGCGCATTCATGAAGAATCTTGAAGAAGCCCGTGAGCTGGCTGAGGTTATGGTCGCAATTGGAAAATTGAGCGGACGCAGAGTAATTGCCGTACTTTCCCAAATGGATCAACCCCTGGGTGTGGCTGTTGGAAACGCACTTGAAATGAAAGAAGCGATTGAAATGTTGAATGGACATGGACCAGACGATTTCCATGTTCATTGTATTGACCTCTCCGCATACATGTTAATTTTGGGCAAAAAAGCTCCTGATCTTGAATCAGGACGCAAGCTGGCGCAGGACGCGATTGACGATGGCAGAGCCTTGGAAAAGTTTAGAGAACTTATTCAAACCCAACACGGGGACGTGAACATGATTGATCACCCCGAATTACTGCCTAAAGCAAGCATGGTTATCCCGATTACCGCGGATTCTGCCGGGTGGGTCAAGGTGGTAGATGCTCAGGATGTAGGTGAAAGCTCAGTCGAAATCGGAGCAGGAAGACAGAAAAAAGGTGACGTCATTGACCAGGCTGTTGGAATCATGGTCAGGGTCAAGGTAGGGGATCGAGTCGAAGCTGGACAAACGCTTTTCGATGTGCATGTCAATGATCGTAAAGCTTTTGAAACAGTGTTTCAAAAATTAAAAACATCGGTAGAGATTTCAAATGAACCGGTTGAACCGCCGCCATATTTTTGGGGCGTGATAGGATTGTAGAAATATAAAAACCCGGTTTTCCGGGTTTTTTATTGGAAATAATAGGACAAATATGGAAAAAGAACGTAAAGACATTCGCAATATTGCCATCATCGCACACGTTGATCATGGCAAAACTACCCTGATTGACTCGATGCTCAGACAGGCAAAAGTATTCAGATTAAATCAAAAAGTTGTGGAACGTGTGATGGATTCTAATGACCTCGAAAGGGAACGTGGAATCACAATTTTAGCAAAAAACGCTTCGATTAATCTACCTGATCCAAAATCAGGAGAAATGATCAAATTAAACATTGTCGATACCCCAGGCCATGCTGATTTTGGTGGCGAGGTTGAACGTATCATGAACATGGTTGATGGTGTTCTCTTGCTGGTTGATGCTGCTGAAGGTCCGAAGCCACAAACAAGGTTTGTCTTGAAACAAGCCATTGCCAAGAATCTAAAGACAATCGTCGTGATCAATAAGTTGGATCGAAAAGACATCAATATTGAACAGACAGTTAATGCGACCTTTGATCTCTTTGTTGAGTTAGGTGCGAATAACGAGATTTTGGATTTTCCAATTGTCTATGCGGAAGGAATATCAGGGCGAGCAGGTAAACAGCCTGAGTTGGAAGACAATTTGCTGCCATTGTTTGAGACAATTTTGAATGAAATTCCCGGACCAACGGTAGACATGCTCAACGAATTTCAAATGCTGGTCACCAACCTCGGGTACGACGAGTACAGCGGTGTCACAGCCACTGGGCGTATTTACGCAGGTACAGTCAAAACCAATGCACCTTTGCTACGAATGAAAGCAGATGGAAGCCAGGAACGGATCCAGGCAAAGTACATCTATGCCTATCAAGGGCTGGAAATGAAACTGGTCGACGAAGCTGAAGCTGGCGACATTGTCACTATTGCTGGATTAAAAGATATCCAGATTGGAGACACGTTATGCGCTCTGGAAAATCCCGTTGCGCTTCCAAGGATTGAAGTTCAACAACCCACTGTCAGGATGACCTTCGGTGTGAACACCTCACCCTTGACTGGCAGGGAGGGGAAGTGGAGCACCTCCCGTAAAATCATGGAACGTCTGAACGATGAATTGCGGAAAAACATCTCTTTGCGGGTTGAAGAAACGGAGCAGAAGGATGTATTCATGGTTTCTGGAAGAGGGGAACTTCACCTCGGGATTCTGATCGAAACCATGCGCAGGGAAGGTTATGAATTCCAGGTTAGCCGACCGGAAGCCATCGTGATTGAAAATGAGTCAGGCGAAAAATTTGAACCCTTTGAAGAAGTTCATATCGAAGTTGATCCCACTTATGTTGGCGCCGTGGTTGAAATGTTGGGTCAGCGGCGTGGACAGATGGACGATATGCGTAATAACCCTGACGGTACTACCCATCTTACCTTTACCGTTCCAACCCGTGGATTACTCGGGTTTCGCTACCGCTTTCTCAATGCGACCCACGGTAAAGGCATTCTAAACAGCTTCTATATCGGCGAACGTCCGCTGGAGGGCACAGTGGTAAACCGAAACAGCAGTTCGATCACCGCTATTGAGGACGGTGTCGCCACAACCTTTGGTTTAAAGAACGCAGAACAGCGGGGAATATTGTTCATCAGCCCCGGTGAGGAAGTCTATGAAGGCATGATCGTTGGTGAAACACCAAGAGCGCAGGACCTGGCGATCAACGTTACAAAGAAGAAGCATTT
>DOEX01000005.1 GCA_003532515.1 Anaerolineaceae bacterium
TTTTTGCGACGAAGTTCCTCGAAAAAAACTTTGCTCTCCCTCCGAGGAAGAGACACTCCGGTCAAATCCAGTTGCGATCACGGTTATGCGGATACTATCACCCATGTTCTCATCGACCACGGCACCAAAGATCAGGTTCACATCTGAACTGGCAGTTTCTTTGATAATGGCGGCAGCCTGGTTTACCTCGAACAGCGACAAATTCGGACCACCAGTCACGTTGAATAAGATGCCTCGGGCACCGTTGATGGTGACATCCAGAAGCTGGCTGGAGATAGCCTGTTCTGCTGCAAGTCGGGCACGGTCTTCACCAGATGCCTGACCAACAGCCATTAAAGCTGCGCCACCTTCCGACATAATGGTGCGGACGTCGGCAAAGTCGAGGTTGATCAGACCGGGAACGGTGATCAATTCAGAAATGCCCTGGATGCCCTGGCGCAGGACATCGTCTGCCAGGCGGAAAGCATCATTGAGACCGATGTTCTTTGTGACGATCTGCAGTAAGCGGTCGTTGGGAATTACGATCAGGGTATCAGCATGCTCTTTAAGAGCCATGGAGCCCTGTTCTGCTGATCTTGCGCGGTGAGTGCCTTCAAACGAGAAGGGGCGGGTGACCACACCGATGGTGAGGGCGCCGATTTCCTTGGCAATCTGGGCAACCACAGGAGCTGCTCCAGTTCCAGTTCCGCCACCCATACCTGCGGTTACGAAGACCATATCGCTGCCCTTGAGGACTTCGTACAGGTCTTCCGCTGATTCTTCTGCCGCAGCTTTGCCGATTTTAGGGTCGCCGCCAGCGCCAAGACCGCGTGTTGCCTTGTCACCGATTCGTACCCGATATTGCGCCTGGGATTTCAGTAGTGCCTGGGCATCAGTATTGATGGCAATAAACTCGATTCCCTGCAAACCTTCGGCGATCATGCGGTTGACTGCATTGCAGCCACCTCCGCCTACACCCACGACCTTGATTCTTGCGAATGATTCAGACTGTTTTGCTTCCATTTTTTATCTCCTCTATGAAATGCTTTATTAAATTAGGGTAATATGCGTTTCAGCCAATCCTTCAACCCATCCGCTTTGGGTTTAAGGTTCGACCGTTTGCCACTTCCAGAACGCTCGGGAGCGATCTGGTTTGTTTCACTAAACAGGATGCCCCAATTGAGCAAGCCAACGCTGGTCGCGAAGGCCGGGCTGCTGATTTGATCGGTCAAACCGACCATTTTCTCTGGTTTCGCAATTCTGACGGGCATATTCAGGATTTTGGCTGCCATATTTCGAATACCAGGTAGTTGCGCCCCACCGCCGGTCAAGACAACTCCAGCAGGGAGCATTGAATCGTAACCGGAACGCTTGATTTCCTGCTGGATCATGATCAGAATCTCCTCGGCACGGGCTTCGATTATGTTGACCAGCTCACGGCGGTCTACTTTTGAAGCTTGTTCAGAACCAAAAGCTACAATATTGAAGAATTCATCTTCCTCAATGTCCTCAAGCAGGGCATAACCATGTTTGAGTTTGACTTCTTCAGCCACATCCAGGGGTAAACGCAAGCCCTGGGCGATGTCGGAGGTGATGTGGTTACCGCCAATACTCAAGACGTTGGCATGGAATACATCGCCCTTAACATAGATGGCGACACCGGTCGTGCCGGCACCAAGATCGACTACAACCACACCCATCTCTCGCTCAGTCTCCGAAAGGATGGCTTCACTGGAAGCCAGTGGGTTGAGTACGAACTGGGAAACATCAATCCCAGCCATGGAAACGCATTGTCGCAGGTTTTCCATGGTAGAGGCCGCACTGGTGATGATGTGGGCTTCCACTTCCATGCGATAGCCGTGCATGCCAATAGGCTGACTGATGTCTTCCTGACCATCGATGTTGAATCCACGCTGGATCACGTGGACAATTTCACGATTATGAGGCACAGCGATTGCCTGGGCAGAATCCAGAGCGCGATAGACATCTTCCTGGTCGATCACGCGACCGGAGATTCCAACCGCTCCTTTACTGATGGTGGAGGATACCTGGGTGCCTGCCAGGTTGACGATGGCACTGTTGATCTCAAAGCCCGAAGTGCGTTCAGCTTTTTCGATTGAGCGTGCAATCGCTTCCGAGGCGGCATTGATATCATTAACGGTGCCTTTGCGAATCCCCTGGGAGGGTTCAATTCCAACTCCGAGGATGCGCAAGTTCGCTCCATTTTCAACCCTGGCAACGAGGGTACATACTTTTGACGTGCCTACATCTAATCCAACAACAATTGCTTCTTCTTCCATGTTAAGGCTCCAAACGATAAAAGGGTGCGTGTAGAAATTCCATACTAATTAAAACCGGTTGCAAGTTCTTATCCAGAATTGCATCTACAATATGGCTGTATTCAATCAATTTCATGTCAATGTCTTCTGTGCGGGTGCCAAAATAAACCTGCCAACCATGTGGGTCGGTCCAACCCAGGCCATTGTTTGCGTCATACAGCATGGGGGTGTCGGTGGGTTTAATGCCGTTGAGCTTCTGGATGGCCTGGACAAAAGTCGGGTCGATCGGAGGAACAGTATTTGTGGGCTTCTCCGGTTCGTCTGCAGTGGCATTTGCTGCTTCGACCAATTTCGGATCAACATAGCCAAGGGCATAAGGAGGTGGTGTGTTAGCATTCACCCTGATAGGCAGATTTGCGTCCCCACGCACACTGAACGTGAAACCCTCCTGGTCTATCCAGAACAACTCCTGCTCATTTTCCAACCAAAGAATTGCCGGAATACGTTCCTCAATAACCACGTTAAGAGAGTCGGGTAAGGCAACTTCCACTTTGGCTGACTTGATGTCAGGAAAAGTTGCTAAAATCTGTTCTTCTACCTGGGCAGGCTTAACACGAATGATGGAGTCTCCGGTCACATTCAGGATCGCTTTGACCTCGTCTGAAGGAACCCGGATACCACCAGTCAAATTCACAGTGTTGACCTCGAAAGTGGCTGAGTTAAGCATCATGTATAACAAAACGACCATTGCCAGAGACAGTGCGAAGGAAAGCCAGCGCCAGCTGAAACTCAGGCGAGGCAGCGTAGGCAGGCGTAGTTCGCTTCCGGGAGTACCAGTGGGAAGATAAACCTGTCTTCGTTGGCGGTTGGAGGAGGTGTAGGTTCCCGTGGAATGATATGTACTGTGGCGGGAAACCACCCGCGAGGCATTATTCGCATCCCTCGAGGTGCGGTCGACAGGGCGAGGGATCGGTTTTCGCTGAACCTTCTCGATTTTTCGTCGAGCACGAACCTGATCAGCACGGGAGACGTCCCTGGGGTTATTCTTCATTGTCGACCTCGAACTTCCTGAGCGTGCGGCCTTGATCTGCTTTCCGTTCCAGTCCAAGCTCAATCAAGCGGTCAATCAACTGCTTGTAACTCAAACCACTGTAAGCCAGCAGCTTGCTGTACATGCTGATCTGAGTAAAACCTGGCATGGTGTTAATTTCATTGAACCAGGCTTCACCGCTATTTTTATCAATGAGGAAATCCACCCTCGCGAGACCAGCACCGTCTATTGCCCGGAAGGTTTGCACCGCCCAGGTCCGTAACTGTTCAGTGACCTGATCGGGTAGGGGAGCGGGGATGGCAGTTTCCGGATCGCCCGAATGATATTTGTCTTTGTAGGTGTAAAACTCGTCGCCTGGAACTATCTCACCTGGTTGCGATACCATGATTTCCTCATTACCGAGGACACTGATCTCGATTTCGCGGGGTTGAATACCTCGTTCAACCAGGATACGACGATCATAACGGGCAGCCAGGATCAGCGCATCTTGCAACTGAGCACGATTTTTAGCTTTGCTGATACCAACTGAAGAACCAAGGTTGGCAGGTTTGACAAAGACCGGATAGGCACTTATTTCCTCGGCGCTTTCAATCACTGCAGGAAGATCTTTTTCAATCTGCTGGCGACTGAAGATTGCGTAGGGCAAGACCGGAATCCCAGCCTTGGAGACCACATCCTTGCACAAGGCTTTATCCATTGCCACTGATGAAGCCAGGACGCCTGCACCCACATAAGCACAATTTTGGATCTCAAACAAACCCTGGATGGTGCCATCTTCCCCGAAGGTGCCGTGCAAAATCGGGAAAACGATGTCAATGGGGGTGACTTCGTGCAACTGCCCATCAACCAGTTCGTAGAGGTAGGGCGTTTCGTTCCTTGCCAGGATGAAAGCTTCGTTCAGGGATTCTGCCTGTCCGTTTGTAAAGATTTCGAGTGCATTTTCAGCATAGGTCCAGCGACCTTCGCGCGTGATTCCTACCTGGAAAACGTTGTATTTCTCCGGGTCCAGAGCGTTCAAAACGGAGGTAGCTGACATTAAGGAGACAGCGTGTTCGCCAGATTTGCCCCCAAAGATCAAGATAACATTGAGCTTAGTTGACATCTTTGAACTCTCCTAATAATTCAATTTCCAAATCCAGTTGAACTCCGAACTTTTCCATGACACGCTTTTGCCCCTGGCGGATCAGGCAGTAGTAATCCTGAGCTGAGGCACCACCGTTATTGACGATAAAGTTGGCGTGTACAGTGCTAAAGGAAGCACCTCCACAGCTAACGCCTTTCATTCCGGCTTCTGCCAAAAGTTTTCCAGCAAAATTGCCAACCGGGTTTTTAAAAGTGGATCCGAAAGAGGGACCAACCGGTTGAGTCGCACGACGTTTTTCAGTCAATTCGTGCAGCAGATTCATGCAATCCTCCGGATCAGCTTTTTGACCAACGAAAGTGGCTTCCAGGATGGT
>DOEX01000002.1 GCA_003532515.1 Anaerolineaceae bacterium
GGGTTATTCTCGTCGCCGTCTTTAGTGCGCACGTAGAGGGTGGAATCGACCCGCAAACCATCGGCGTGATATTCCTCCAGCCACATCAGGGCGTTGTCACGAATAAATTGGCGCACTTCTGAGCGACCGTAATCTGGCCGGGTGTCTCCCCATGGGGTACTTGCCCGATCGTCATTGAAAAAGTAGATGCCGCCATAGTCGCCTTCGTGCCAACCATCAAAACGCCAGAGGTCCAGGTCGCTGGGTCCAAAGTGGTTGTATACGACGTCCTGGATCACGGAAAAACCGGCTTTGTGGGCTTCTCTGATGAAATTTTTGTAGGCATCCGGACCACCATAAATGGTTTCGACCGCGAAGATATTGGCTGGGTTATAACCCCAGGAATAATCGCCGGGAAATTCTGCAATCGGCATAACTTGAATGGCGTTTACCCCTAATTGCTTCAGATGATCAAATTTCAGAATGGCGTCCTGGAAATTACCTGGTTTGGCGTCCTCTCCAGTTGAAAAAGAGCCAATGTGCATCTCATAGATCACCAGTTCGTTGTGGGGAGGGAGATTGTGTTGGTCGTTTTGCCAATCAAAACTTTTCGGGTCGTAAATCACGCTGTTTCCAACAGAGTTGGTTACCTGGCGGGCATAAGGATCAACGCGGTAAAGCCGCTCGCCCTGGAAGTGGATAATATATTTGTATTCCTGACCAGTTTTCGCTCCGGGTACATCGACGTACCAATAGCCGTTGCCTTCTTGTTCCAATGAGTGAGAGTCCTCGGTCCACTGGTTAAAGTCTCCTACAATCCCAACCGTTTCGGCATGGGGTGCCCAAACGCGAAATGCAGCTCCTCCGTCGTAAACGATGGATCCCATTCCGCTGTGTTTTATTTGTTTTTTTAATATTGCGTCCATTTTCCCTCGATAAAGTTATAAATTCCAGCAACAATAATACGCGAAATCGCCGCCTTCGCAGTCAGAGGGTGTGACAAGGTTATCATCAGGAGGAGCTGCTGATGAAAAATACTATGCCCAGTCATCTCACCAAAGTCAACTGGTACGGCATGGCAATCTTCCCCTACACAAGAAAAGGGCTCATAAAAATCGAAGACGCGCAAAATTTTTCTGTTCCCTGCTCCCTGATCTCTGCTCCCTGTTCCCTGTTACCTGTTCCCTGTTACCTGTATCCCTCAGCCTGCAGGTTGAAGAGGTGGGCGTAATTTTGGTTGTGTGCCATTAGTTCTTCGTGACTGCCGAGTTCGATGATGCGCCCTTCCGAAAGAACCACAATCCGGTCTGCCATTCGCACTGTTGAAAAACGGTGGGAGATCAGGACCGCAATGCGACCCTCCATTAGTTCTCTGAAGCGCAAAAAGATTTCATATTCTGCCTGGGCATCCAGGGCGGAGGTTGGTTCATCCAGGATAAGCACCTCAGCCTTGCGCATAAAAGCACGAGACAGGGCGATCTTTTGCCATTGCCCGCCAGAAAGTTCGTGCCCACGGTTCCATCGGCGTCCGAGTACAGTCTCATAACCATCGGGAAGCTCTGACACAACCTCAGTCGCGCCGCCCTTATCGGCAGCTTCTTCAATGCGAACCTGGTTATCAAGATCCTCAACTTGCCCGAAACCGATGTTTTCTTTGATACTGAATTGGTAACGCACGAAATCCTGGAAGATGACCCCAAAGCGTTGGTGCAGGCTTTTCAGGTCAAAGTCGCGCAGATCGGTACCATCCAGGGTGATACACCCTTCGGTGGGGTCGTAGAGCCTGGTGAGCAGTTTGATCAGGGTGGTCTTGCCGGCACCGTTCAGACCAACCAGAGCGACACTTTCGCCTGGTTTGATGAAAAGGTTCACGTTCTTCAGAACATATTTTTCGGAACCAGGGTATTTGAACGAGACGTTCTCGAAGCAAACCCCTTCCACAATCGGGGCAGGAGCTATCTTGCCATTTTCGGGAGTTCTCAAAGCTGGTTCGATTTTGAGGAAGTCGATTAAATTATCAAGGTAAAGGTTATTCTCGTAAAGCCGGCTAAAGTTTTCTAACAGCGATTGAACAGCGCGCTGCGATTGCCGAAAGACGGAAAGGAACATGGTCATATCGCCAAGCGTGATTGCCTGTGTGATCGTGCGAACAATTACCCAAATGTAGCTGCCGTAGTATGCCAGGTTCGAGAGCATGCCCCATGCCAGGCTGGCATAGGTGTTGCGGCGTGCAATAGAAGTGTCTTCTTCCAGAAATTGAGCAAAAAGGTCTTCATAGCGCTTTTTAAGTGCCTCTCCCAGACCAAACAATTTAATTTCCTTGACAGTCTCGTTGCTGGTAAGCAAGTTTTCGATATAGCTAAGCAAGCGAGCTTCAGGTGCGCGGTGGGTAAGAGCACGGAATGCCATTTCGGCAAAGCGCGAATTGGAAAGAAAGTTTGGTACGGCTGCCAAAATGACTACTACCGCCAGCCATGGGCTGAAACCGACAAGCAGTATCACCAAAGAGATTAATGTAATGAATTGTTGAGCAACCTGGGAGATGGATGAGACAATTGCCAGGGCGGAGCTGTCGGCTCGCCGGCGGGCGTTTTGCATATTGTCATAGAAGATCGGATCTTCATAGAATTGCAGATCGAGGTTGATGGATTTGTCGATAATGAGGGTGTTGACGTGTTTGGTGAGCAAAGAGCGTAATATGTTGTTGGAAAGACTTTGGAAAGAAAGCAGCAGTGTGCTTACCAAAAGCAGGGCAAATTCGAAGATCACGAAAGGAAGCACCAATTGCAAGCCAGCCTGGACATCGGCGCCCATTTCTATAGCGTTCAGGATGCGGTCGACAATCATTTTGCCAACCCACGATTGGGCTGCCGGTAGAACAGCGATCAGGGGAATCAGGCTAAAGTTGATAATGGTATGGCGCTTGCTGGCTTGCCAGACCAGTTTAAAAGCCTGGGGGGTGTTGCGCAGGGCTTCGCTGGTATCTCTCCAGGAAGCACTGATCCGTTCTTTGAAGGATTTGGGCGATTGATTCTTTGGTGTTTTTTCTGATTGCATTGGTGGTCCTTTTTGTGCTCTATTGGACCATTGTAACGCAGGAAAGAGTGATGGAAAAAGGATCGGGTGAAACCGCAGCCCGGATTCCGAACTTGAATCCGGCTTCTTTGCTTAGCTGGTAGGCAGAGATTGAATGTGATGCAGAAAATGTTATCGCGGATATGCGTGCCACATCCAATCCCAGCCTACGAAAACAAACTGCTCGCTTCACTCGTCGCAATGACAGATCTTCTTCAACTGAATCGTGCCGGCGTCCAGGACGGGCACGCGACTTGATCGAAGGCATCCATACTTTTGGATTGTTAGGTTGCGGAGGGAGGCAAGCCCCCTCCGTACGAAGTTGGCATACGGCTATATGAAAGCCGTCCCCTACATAAATATTAACTCATCGCCGCGTCAACAATTTCACGCGCTTCAGACTGGATGAGCGCCAGGTGTTCAGCACTTTTCAGGCTTTCGGCATAAATTTTATAGATTTCTTCCGTGCCCGAGGGGCGGGCGGCGAACCAACCGTTCCGGGTGACAACCTTCAGCCCGCCGATGGGGGCGTGATTGCAGGTGGCGGCAGTCAGTTTGTCCAGGATGGGGTCGCCAGCCATGGTTTCTGCTTTGACCAGGTCAGGCGACAGGTTGGAGAGGATCGCTTTTTGCGCAGCACTCGCCGGCGCATCTACGCGGGCGTACCAGGAACCGCCCAGTTCTGCTTCGAGCGCCTGGTAATGCAAACCGGGGTCCTTTCCCGTTACTGCCAGGATCTCAGCAGCCAGCAAGTTGAGGATGAATCCATCTTTGTCGGTGGTCCAGGTTTTTCCATTCTTGCGCAAGAAGGAGGCACCGGCGCTTTCCTCACCGCCAAAGCCGATCTCGCCGCTGAGCAATCCGGGCACAAACCATTTGAAGCCAACCGGCACTTCGCACAATTTCCGACCGATCTTTTTGACAACTTTATCGATAATTGAGCTTGAAACCAGCGTTTTACCAACGGCTGCATCCTGTGACCATCCTGGCCGATTTTGGAAGATATACCAGATAGCGACGCTTAGGTAGTGGTTGGGATTCAACAAACCGACACTGGGCGTGACGATGCCGTGCCGGTCGAAGTCGACATCATTGCCAAAAGCGATGTCGAAATCGTTTTTCATGGCGACCAGGCTTGCCATGGCGTAGGGGGAAGAGCAATCCATGCGGATCTTGCCGTCCTTGTCGAGCGTCATGAACGAGAAAGTGGGGTCAACGCGCTTGTTGACCAAGTCCATGTTCAACCCGTACATTTCTGCCATGGGCTCCCAATAAGCCACACCGGAGCCGCCCAGGGGGTC
>DOEX01000193.1 GCA_003532515.1 Anaerolineaceae bacterium
GCTACTGGCGCTTGCTTTGCTGATCCTTCTATTCACATCCTTGGTTTCTCCGGAGATGGAGATACTGCCAGCATTGGAATGGGACATTTTAAGCACGTGATCCGACGCAATGTGCCCATGATGTACATAATAGAAAACAATGGCTGCTACGGTCTTACCAAGGGTCAGTTTTCGGCTACTTCTGACCAAGGTTTGGTGCTAAAACACCAAGGCGTGAACATGCTCCCTCCTCTGGACATGTGTATGGAAGCCCTTATCAGTGGAGCAACCTTTGTCGCCCGAGCATATTCCGGTGACGCAAAGCAGTTGAAAGAGCTGATCAAGGCTGCAATTTCACAGCGCGGAATTGCAGTCATCGATGTTATCAGTCCTTGTGTTACCTTCAACAATAAAGACGATGCTTTGCAGTCCTATACCTGGGGAAGAGATAATGAAGCTCCTTTGCACGATTTCAAACATTTCGCCCGCAAAGAAGACATCGATCTCGCGGATTTCGAGCCGGGATCATTTCGGGAAATCCGGATGCAGGATGGCACTTACATGATTCTGCGAAAGATCGACAAAGATTATGACCCTACCGACCGAGGTGCCGCCCTGGATTTACTGACCGAATCCTATAAGAATAAATACTTTGCTACCGGTTTGATTTATTTCTCGGAGTCTACGGCGACCATCCAGGATCTATATGATTTGCCAGAGGAGCCATTGAATCGAATTAGCAGTGATCGCCTGCGTCCTACTCAGACCATGTTGGCCGAGATTAACCGCGCATTGTATTGATCGTCAGGACATGAAGAAAATGACCGCAGTTCAAGATAACTGCGGTCATTTTTAATTTATCATCCAGAGCTCTTTGGTGAAAGATCTTTGCGGTTGAGTCTCCAAGATTCTTCGATTCGTTCAGACTGACAGTCACTTATCTTTATTCGTGCCTGAGTTCTGGTCGACTACGACCAGACTATCCCCTGATCGTATAGAGCAACGCTAAATTCGGAGTGGAGAAGATCCCGACTGGAAAACCGCTAACCACGACAACCTGGTCACCTTTGCACAGGTCAGTTGCCGCACTGACAGCAGTCTCGACATGCGTGATCATTGTTTCGAGTGTGTCCGCATGCGGAACACGCATCGGGATAACACTTCGACAGATTCCGAGCCAACGATAAGTAGTAAGTCTTGGCGTAAAGGCATAAATCGGCACGCTTGGTTTAGCCTTGCTCATCCAGAGAGCTGACATACCAGAAAGGGTAAACACGATAATCGCCTTGACATCCTGGTCTTCAACCATAACTTTTGTTGCACGTGAGATGGTGACCACATCGTCGTTATAGATACGGCTGTCGAGTGTATCAAGATGCCCCCATTCATCAAGGTGCATCTCAGCCTGGCAAATAATGGTATCCATCATTTTTACAGCATGTACCGGGTATTTGCCTGCAGCTGACTCAGCAGAAAGCATGACAGCATCGCTGCCATCAAAGATCGCATTGGCTACATCGGCAGCTTCAGCCCGGGTTGGGCGTGGATTGTTGATCATTGATTCCAACATTTGTGTGGCTGTGATCACAAATTTTCCATTCAAATTAGCGGTTTTAATGATCGATTTCTGCACGGCAGGGACGATTGCCGGCGACATTTCGACGCCCAGGTCCCCCCGTGCAACCATGACGCCATCAGTGACCTTGATGATTGAATCGAGGTTTTGAATTGCTTCCGGGCGCTCTAACTTGGCAACAATTGGGGGCAGCCATTCGCTATCGGTCATAGACCGCATGGTCTCTCTCACCATCTGGATATCTTCTGCAGTTTTGACGAACGAAACTGCTACCAGGTCAATGCCGAGATCCAATCCAAATTTCAGGTCATTCAGGTCTTTTGGTGTCAGGATGGGGATGTCGAGGTTGGAGCCGGGCAGGTTAACGCCTTTGTGGGATTTTAACTTCCCACCCAACAGGACCTTGGCAAAAATATTTTTTCCATCCATACGGGTGACTTCGAACTCAAGTTGTCCGTCATCAAGGAGGATGTGGTTGCCAGGTCTTAGAGCCTCGTGAAGTTTGGGAACGTCAAAGGGTATAAAGGTGACATGGTCGGGCAGATCTTCCGGGTTTTCATAAGAACTAAGTGCGACCTCTTGACCGGATTTTAAGGTAAGACCTTCTTTTCCCAGGTCACCAACCCTCAGTTTTGGACCTTGCAGGTCCATTAAAATTGTGACAGGTTTGCCAAGCTTGTTTGAAACCTGGCGTATCAACTCGACCAGGGCAGCATGGGTTGCGTGTTCTCCATGCGAAAAATTTAAACGAGCAACATCAAGACCGGCTTCCACCATTTCTGTGAGGGTTTTCTCATCAGAGCTGGCAGGACCGAGTGTGGCAACAATCTTGGCAAACCTGGTCATTTCTCCACCTTATCTCTTCAATACAGCGTCAATCTTGGTCAATGCCCAATCCAGGTCTGCTTTATCGATTACAAGGGGTGGGGCAAACCGAATCACATTATCGTGGGTTTCTTTAGCTAAAATTCCTTCTGCCTGGAGCATCTCACAATAGCGGCGGGCACCACCAGCTTCTGGATAAAGCTCAACACCAATGAGCATACCGCGACCGCGAACTTCTTTGACAACCGGGGCATCAATTTTTCTGAGTTCACCCATAAAGTACTCGCCAAGTTCTGAAGCACGCTCAGCCAGGTGTTCCTCTTCCAACACTTCCAGCGCAGCTATGCCAATAGCAGCCGCCATCGGACTACCACCAAAAGTGGAACCATGCTCTCCGGGCTTAAAGAGACCGAGAATGTCCTTGTCTGAAAGCACGGCTGAAACCGGATACATACCGCCAGAAAGCGCCTTCCCAATGAC
>DOEX01000186.1:0-3644 GCA_003532515.1 Anaerolineaceae bacterium
TGTTAGTCGCTTGGGTGCCCCCCTCACCCAAGCGACTAACATTTTAATTATCCAGTTTACAAAGAATTGAGTTTGGCAAGATCATTTCGTTATTGATGTGAAAGTCAATTTTGTTCCTATATTACTTTTGCTAGGAAAATATGAACATTTTGCAAAATTCGAAAAGTTGCTTGCATTTATGGTTGAATTGTGTATACTCTCATTGTTAGTCGCTTGGGTGCCCCCCTCACCCAGGCGGCTAACATTTTAATTATTGGATTCTCAGATAGAATATCCGCATGGCAACTGACCTTTTTTTCCTTGAATGCGTCAACCCGTCTTGTGGATTTCGCTTTCCACTTGATTTATCTGTGTTTGAAGGAAATTTCTGTCCTCGTTGTAGCTCAAGTTTGCGTAAGGTGGCTCCACAGATTGGGCAATGGCAGCCTAAATGGAATCCACCCATTGGAATCCGCCTTTTTGGCGTGTTGGACAATATTCGCTCTGCGCATAATGTGGGTTCGATCTTTCGAACCAGTGAGGCGGCTGGTATCAGCCATTTGTTTTTGTGTGGGCTGACACCATCGCCGGTATCCAACAGCGCTCTTGCCAAAGCCGCTTTAGGGGCAGAAGACCGCGTTGTGTGGTCTGCGAACGCCAATGCAGTCCATGTAGTTGGTCAATTAAAGAGTGAGGGTTTTCAAATCATCGCGCTCGAGTGCACTCCGCAGGCTCAGAACTTATTTTCTGCGCATGAAGCGGCTATGCCGCCTGGTAAAGTTGCGTTGGTGGTTGGGAATGAGCCAGCAGGGGTTGACCCTGGAATTTTAGCGCTTGCTGATCGAACACTTTATATCCCGATGGCGGGTCAAAAGACATCGATTAACGTATCAGTAGCTTTTGGTGTTGCCATGTATGGGTTGCTCTCTGCATGGTCAGTATTCAATGCGGATTAGATCGGGTTTGTCCGGTTTTTATTAGAAAAATTCTTTAAACAAAATTAAAAATAAAAAGACGGCTCGTACTTTTTAAAATACGAGCCGGGTTTAATTAACAACAGTTATTTGTTTATGGTTGGATCACAGTCCCAGCCGGTATGGTTGTGTGTTTGGGGATGACCACGACGCCCTCACGCACCTTATAAAGTGGATGATCGCTCTCGTGCCCTTCCGGAAAGGACTTGATCACAACGCCATCGCCTATACTCGCGTTTTTATCGATTATGGCACCTTGGATGTTGCAATTACGTCCAATTCCGAGCGGAGCACCGTTGTTCAGTGTGCCGTACCAGTCAGCACCCATTACAATCGTGTCTCTGATAACCGTTCCTTCCCCGATGACCGAGCGTAAGCCGATCACGGAATGCTCGATAACATCGGCATTGATTACCGAACCTTCTGCCATCAGGACCTGCTTCAAGGTGCAACCATTCACACGGCTTCCCGGCAAGAAGCGAGGATGTGTAAAAATTGGATTTTTGGGGTCGTAAAAATCAAATTCGGGATTATCCTCGGCTAATTCCAGGTTGGTTTCATAAAAGGTGCGAATCGTCCCAATATCTCTCCAATAGCCTTCAAAATTGAACCCATAGACGGGTTTTCCGCGATGGATCATGGAGGGGATGATATCTCCGCCGAAATCGTCCAGTTTATGGTCGGAATAATCGGGGCGTAAAACATCCATGAGTGTATCCATGCGGAACATATAGATTCCCATTGAGCCCAAGTATGGCGATTCTGGGTCATCCCGGCTTACCAGTTCCGCTAGAAGAGCGGGGTCCTTGGGTTTCTCGGCAAAGCGGGTGATGAGCCCGTCTTCATCGCGTTTGAGAATTCCAAAACGAAAAGCCTCATCTTTAGGCACAGGTTGCACGGCGACAGTGATATCGGCGTTGTTTTGGATATGGAACTCAGCCATCTGGGCGTAGTTCATGCGGTACAGGTGATCACCGGCAAGGATCAATACGTGTTTAGCATTTGAACTGCGGATTTCCAGGATCTGCTTTCGAACCGCATCCGCTGTACCCTGGTACCAGTCAGTGTTTTCCATGGTTTGTTCAGCTGCCCAAATCTGGACTCCACCAGAGTGAAAATTGTCAAAGTTGTAAGTACGGCTGATATGTCGGTGCAAAGAAACAGAGAGGAATTGCGTTAGTACCGAAATTTTGAAAATGCCCGAATTAATACAGTTGCTGATAGGAATGTCGATCAAGCGATATTTTCCAGCAATAGGAACCGCTGGTTTTGCTCGTTCTGCGGTAAGCGGATATAAACGCTTACCCTGACCCCCACCCAAAATCACTGCAAGAATTTCATCTGAATTTGGCATGCCTCTCCTTTTTACAAAAACAAGCTACCTGTTGTTATTTTTTTTAATGAAGAGTACCAACACAGGTTGGTATTTTAGTGATGTTACATTTAAATTGTACTCGTAAATTTGTTCACTGAAGCAAGTAATTCTTTTGCTGTTTGGATACTTTGTTGGCCTGGAGATCCGAGCATCTCAGCGACTTCGGCTACGCGCATTTCACCAGTGACTTCTACTACATGGGTGACGGTGCGGTCGTGCAGATCTTGCTTATCCACCTTGAAATGTTGGTCTCCAAAGGCAGCCAGCTGCGGTAGATGGGTTACACACATGACCTGGTGATGCCTGCCTAACTGCCAGAGCATGGAACCCACCGTCATGCCCACCCGTCCACCAATTCCGCTGTCAATTTCGTCAAAAACCAGGGTAGGAATTTGATCAGCTTCTGCTAAAACTTCTTTCAATGCCAGCATCAATCGTGAAGTCTCGCCGCCAGATGCAATTTTTGCCAAGGGTTTATATCCCTCACCGGGGTTTGTTTCGATTAAAAGTTCCACCTTATCGATTCCATTGGAATCGAATCCAAGTCCATTCTCAATGGGCAGACCAGTGACGTCCTCTTGTTGGGTGACCAGAACTTTCAGACGGGCTTTGCGCATCTCTAACCGGGCAAGCCGCTCTTCCATCTGAGCTGACATGGTATTTGCAGCTTGCTGCCGGCTTGCGCTTAGATCGAGCGCCACTCTCGCAAGAGATTCTTTAACTCGAACAATATTTTGGTTTACTTCCGTTATCTGCCCTTCTACGCCTTCGATTTTGTTTAACTCGTCCTGGGCGGTGGCATAAAATTTCAGAACGGATTCTATGGTGCCGCCATGTTTCTTTTTGAGCGAGTTGATCAGGTCAATTCGCAACTCAATCTGGTCCAGGCGGGCTGGGTTAAACTCTATCTGTTCGTTATAGTGGCGTAATTCGTAAGCGATATCGGTCAAACTGCTTAGAGCTGTTTCAGCCTGGTCTGCCAGGGTTTGCATCTGAGCATCAATTTTGCCCAGCGAGCTGAGGTCATGCGAGACCAATCCCAGTAAATCCGTAACTGCGTTTGTCTCAGGTGAACTCTCGTCCAGGGTTTGCAGCGCCGATTGAGTATAGCGGCTTAACGTTTCAGCATTTGCCAACCGCATGCGTTCTTTCAGGAGGCTCGCTTCTTCGTCTGGCTTGAGTTTGGCTGCCTCGATCTGACCAATTTGATAGCGTAAGATATCTGCCCGCTCATCTGCGTTGGTCTGAAGCCGCTTCAATTCAGTCAATTCACTTTCAAGACCAGACCAGATGCGGTAATGTTGTTGATATTCCTG
>DOEX01000186.1:3704-8893 GCA_003532515.1 Anaerolineaceae bacterium
AGAAATCGCTCTTCTTCCAGCAGCCCCTCCTGCTCCAGCAGAGGTCTCAGGGATTCCAGAGTAACATCATCCAGTTCGAACAAGCCTTCAATAATAGCCTGGTTACTGCCAGCCCGGACAACTCCACTATCAATGCGGGTTCCAAGAACCGCACTGAGAGCATCCAGGATAATGGATTTGCCTGCACCAGTTTCCCCGGTTAGAACCACCATGCCAGGTTCGAACTTCAAGGTCAGGTCAGTAATGATCGCAAAATTCTGGATGTGTAGCTCGCGCAGCATATTACCTCACAGGCGGATGCCTTTCGTTTGAGCATAGGCAGTAGTGGCAACCAAAACGGTATAAACCACTCGCCAAATGAGAGGTGTCAGGTTGCCAATGACAGAAAAAAGGTCAGCGGGCATGGCAATCACGTTAAGCATTTGGGGGAGCAGAAGCGGTAAGCTGCCAATCAGAGCTCCAGCCAGGATAGCGCTGTTCAAGGCTTTGCTGCGGCGCTGCTTGACTGCCAACCGAACCGCCTTGTAGATAAGCGTGCCAAGTCCAGGCGCAATCAGGATCGTAAAGAATCCCAATCTGGGAACAAACCAGCTGCCAGCGAAAGCAATCAAGCCAGAAATCAAGAAACCGATCACCACGTCCAGTCCCTTGGTGGTGTCAAACACTTTTTGTTGCTGGCGGATGCAGTCCTGGCAGCGGTAGCCGGTGGGCGTCAGAACCGCGGTTTCGGGTGTAATTGGCTTTCCACAGCGATTGCAGCGCAAAACGGGCATTTCATCTGGATTGTCGTTTGCGAATTCAGGAATTTGTTCGTGGGTTTCAGTCATGGTTTTCCATTTTGAGGATCGGGTTTCGCTGCATCACAGCCGCCAAATTCCGATAGAAGTAATTGGGTTCACAAAAGCGCACCATATGCAAAGAGCATTGGTTTGCCAGAATGTGGATTCGATCTCCTTCTGATAGCAAAACCGGATCCATGCCGTCGATACTGATGACAACATCGTGTTTAATAGTCGGATACAAATTTACCTCTGCGCCTTCTGCCAACACAACAGCCCGGTCCAGACTGAGATGGGGAGCAATAGGCAGAATGAGCATGTTGCGTAGTTCAGGCGGCAAAATAGGACCTCCGGCAGCAAGAGCATAACCCGTTGAACCGGTTGCTGTAGCTACGATGACTCCATCAGCAACGTAAGAATTCATATAGCCTTCGTTTAAATCCACCCGTACTTCAATCGGACGTACTTCTTTCCCTCTGCAAATCACAGCTTCGTTAATCACGTCCCAGGTATATCTAAGAGTGTTTCCAGAAAATAATTGTGCTGTCAGCATCAAACGGCTTTCAAGGCGATATTCAGCTCTAATCAGTTTTTCAAGACTTTTTTCCAGTTCGTTTTCATTCAGTTCCACCAAGAATCCAAGCCTTCCGGTTTGAATGCCAAGCAGAGGGATGCCCAAAGGGGCGCAAAAATGCCCGGCTCTCAAGAGGCTGCCATCGCCGCCTAAAACAATCAGCAGGTCAATGCCATCCAGGTCTGGAGTGATTCCCGGGCTCTCAAAGTCGTAATTGAAGGTCTTTACACTAATATTTGAATTGCTCAAAAAAGATCTAACCTGATGAGCCAAGATATTCGCTTTTGGAAAAGCGCTATTGGGCATCAGCATAACATTTTGAGGTCGAAAAGGTGAAAGAGACATCTTGGCAGTATTATAGTCGGAATTATCTTGCCATTGCCAGTTTGAAGTCAGGACAAACCACGGTTCTGCTCCGTACGGTGGGGGTTCACTCCCACCGCGCAACTCAAGTAGGGATGAGGCCTGCCTCATCCAAAAGGGCGAGGCGGGCCATCGCCCCTACGACTAGAATATCAAAAGGGACAAGCCCTGTTCCCTACGGACGCAAAAAGACTGTACAATTAGCATGAGAATTATGGCAATACGAACGAAGACTGATCGAGAAAATCCTTTTTTGCAAAAAGTCACTCAACAGCGCTGGCTTTTGCCATTGGTATCTCTTTTCCTGTTTCTGGGAATATGGCAGTTGCTCTATACCCTACTAGGTTTACCAGCTTTTATTCTGCCAAGCCCCGCCATGGTTTGGACAAAGTTCCTTGAGGTTTTCAGGAATGGTATTTGGTGGCACAATACTTCTTACACTCTGCTTGAATTAGCACTGGGATTGTTTTTTGGGAGTGTTATCGCTTCCATTCTTGGTTATATCCTTTCAAAAACGCCTGTGCTCGAAAAGTTAGCCTCCCCTTTCCTGGTTGGCAGCCAATCGGTACCCGTGGTTGCAATTGCTCCTCTGATCATTATCTGGTTCGGGCCGGGGTTGTTCTCCAAGGTGCTCATTTGCGCCCTGACCGTTTTCTTTCCGGTATTGGTCAATGTGCTGGTGGGGATGCGCCAGGTTTCGCAAGATTTACGTGAACTGATGGATTCCTTCAAAGCCAGTAAATGGCAGATTTTACGGCATCTCGAGATCCCAGCCTCTTTACCCATTCTTTTAGGCGGATTACGCGTGGGAGCAACCCTCTCCGTGATTGGTGCGATTGTGGGAGAATTGGTGGGGTCCGACCGTGGTTTGGGTTACCTGATCAATCTGGGGCGGGGTCAATATGACACGGCTCTCGTGTTTGTAGCTGTGTTCAGCCTGATCTTTTTGGCAGCCAGCCTTTATAGTATTGTATTATTCCTCGAGCGGCGAGCCTTAAAGTGGCAGACCTGGCAAGAGACTTAATTTGGAGTAGCTTTGAAGAAAATATTTCTGTTTCTAATTGTTCTGATGATCCTTCCCATTGTTTCTTCATGTAAACCGCAAAGCAACGGCGAACTTGAAGAAATCACATTCAACCTGACCTATATCCCAAACATACAGTTTGCGCCAATTTACGTTTCGATTGATAAAGGC
This sequence comes from Anaerolineaceae bacterium, assembly GCA_003532515.1. Taxonomy (GTDB): domain Bacteria; phylum Chloroflexota; class Anaerolineae; order Anaerolineales; family Anaerolineaceae; genus Mesolinea. The sequence goes on from DOEX01000186.1 coordinate 6,616, forward strand.
TTTTTCGCTGAGGAAGGTCTGGAGGTCAAACTTGCTTATGGAAACGAAGCCGATATGGTAGCTTTGGTTGGCTCAAACCATCAACAATTTATGATCGCCTCCGGAGAACAGGTTTTACTCAGTCGCGAACAAGGGTTGCCGGTCGTCTCGGTTGCCAACTGGTACAAAGACTATCCGGTCGGTGTAGCAGCGCTCAAAGATTCCGGCATCAGTCAGCCTTCTGACCTGGTTGGAAAAGAAATTGGATTGCCTGGATTGTATGGCGCCAACTACATCGGGATGGAAGCTCTCGCTGCCCAAACTGGTCTCGAAGCAAACGATTATAAATTGGTCTCTATCGGTTTCACCCAGGTAGAAAGCCTGGTTAGCGGTACGGTGGATGCTGTGGTGGTCTACCTGGCAAATGAGCCTGTGCAATTGCGAGCCCGCGGTTATGATATCAATGTGATTGCTGTCCAGGATTACATCGAATTGGTCGGTAATTGCCTGGTCACAAACGAAACCAGCGTTAAAAACAACCCGGAATTGGTCCAAAAAATGGTACGTGCTTTCAGGAAGGGACTGGAATATACCGCTGCTCATCCGGACGAAGCCTGGACGATCAGCCAAAAGTATGTGGATAACCTGACCGAAGAAGTTGCCCCGATCCAGAAAGAAGTTCTCAAAGAATCGATAAGCCATTGGCAAATCATCCCGGAAACCAGGGAAGAACAAAATAAACGCTGGACAAACATGATGAATATCTTGATCGATATAGGTTTGATGAAAAAAGAACTAAATATCGAGGATGCATACACCGATGAATTCCTCCCCTGAAAACTCCCTGGTGGTGCAGAATCTCAAAGTTAGCTTTGAGGAAAAAGATGGCATGCTGCAGGTTTTGGAGAACGTCAGTTTCAGCATCCAGAAAAATGCCTTTGCCTGCCTGATCGGACCGTCTGGGAGCGGCAAAAGCACACTCTTGCGTACATTAGCGGGTTTGATTCCTTATGAATCCGGCTCAATTGAGTTTCCCGAAGTACATGGTCGCAAAGCCCGAACCGGGCTGGTTTTCCAGAAAGCAAACCTGATGTCCTGGCGCACACTGGCCGAAAACATCGCTCTGCCTTTGGAACTTGCTAATTTCTCCCGCGAAGAAATCGATAAGACTGTCAAAGAAATGGTCGAGCTGACCGGACTGCAGGGGTTCGAAAACTCCTGGCCTCATGAGCTTTCGGGTGGTATGGCACAACGGGTGGCAATTGCGCGCTCGTTGGTGCAGGACCCGGACATTTTGTTCCTGGATGAACCATTTGGTTCACTGGATGAACTGACCCGCGAGCGCATGAGCGAAGAGCTCCTGCGCATCTGGAACGAGAAGCGTAAAACTATTCTGATGGTCACACATTCGATATCTGAAGCGGTTTTCCTGGCCGATCGTGTTTTGGTGCTGTCGGGCTTTCCCCAAGGGATTGTACTGGACCTGCCTATCAACCTACCCCGCCCACGTGACGAGAAAATTCGCTATTCCCCCGAGTTTGCCCAGGCAGCCGCGACACTGCACGATCATTTGAAGTTTTAATATCTTCATTTCTGTTCGTGCCGGTCTTGCGCAGCACCCCGCCACCAAAGGTGGCGTGGGCGATCCGAGCACGGGTTTTGACCGAAGGTCTCCAATCCAAAACCGCCCGCAAAGACTTTTCTTTGTATGGTATAGTTTTAATTCCTAATCTCAACGTGGAGTGATTATTTATGTATTTTGCTATTGAAGGTGTTATAGGGGTCGGTAAAACTACCCTGGCGCGCCTGCTCCAGCCTACGTTTCATGCCGAAGTCCTCCTGGAAGTTTTTGAAGAAAATCCATTTTTAAGCAATTTTTACAGCGATCGCGACCGTTATGCTTTTCAAACCCAAATCTTTTTCCTGATGAGCCGCTATCACCAGCAAAATAAAGTTATTCCCAGTGCCCTGGCAGCAGGCAAAACGGTAATTTCTGACTACACTTTTGATAAAGATGCCCTTTTCGCCGGCATCAATATCACAGGCGATGAGCTGGGAGTCTATCACAAGGTTCATACAGCTCTGGCTGAAAAAATTCCCAATCCAGACCTGGTCGTCTATCTGAGAGCCAGTCTGGAGACGCTAATGAACCGTATAGCCCACCGTGACCGCAGTTATGAACGAAATATGGATCGGTCTTACATCAGTGAATTGATGGAAGCCTATGATCAGTTTTTTGCTCAGGACAAATGGCAAGGACGGGTACTGATCATCGAAACCGATAATTTGAATTTTGTTG
>DOEX01000148.1 GCA_003532515.1 Anaerolineaceae bacterium
CGGGCAGGTTCGATGAAGACTTCATAGGAGCAAAACTGATCGTCCGATCCTCGCAATATTCCTATGAGCTGCCGATCTCAAGAGATCCCGAAATGCGCGTAGACAAGCGCATGATGTCACTCGATCTGAAGCAAGGCACGCTGATTTATGGCGAACCGGGTTGGCGGGCTCCGCTCTCGGTAGCAGGGCGCGTTATGCTCACACTGGTACTGGAAGGGGCCGTCTTTTTTCTGTTCGGTTTGCGCGACAAAATGAGCTGGCTCGGCTTCTTCATTCTCAACCTGATTACCCACAGCCTGCTGAGCAGCTTTCTGGTGCACCCAATCGAAGCCAAAGGGGACTTTTTTATGTTGGTCTCTTACAGCGTCGCAATCATATTGGTGGAAGCAGGATTCTATTACTTCACGTTAAGAGAGGTCGAACTGAGCCCCAAAATGCTTTTGTTTGCTTTAGTCGCCAATTTGGTTGGCTTTTTTCTGGGGAACTGGATCATGCCCCACTTCCCGGTATGATTTTTTTCCAACTCTCAGAATCAGCACAAACTGCCTGTCAGTTATAATGCGATAAGCAACAATTCGAGGAGAATCGATGAATGCATGTCTGCCAGAGGCAGGAGTGCTCATTTTATCGATCACATCGAGAAAAAGGGGTCATTCCTCTTCGTTTTGGCGGTATTGCAGAGCTTCGGCGAGGTGTTCTGTTTTGATGGTGGGTTCGCCTGCCAGATCGGCAATGGTGCGGGCGAGCTTGAGCACGCGGTGATAACCCCGCGCGGTCAGGCGCAGCTGGCGCATGGCGGTTTTCATCAAGCCTTCGCCAGCTGGGTCCAAAACGCAATATTGGCGGATTTCCTTGGGAGTCATATCGGCATTACTGACCAATTTGGTACCTGTAAAGCGCTTGATCTGGATCTGGCGGGCAGCTTCAACCCGCTCGCGGATCGTCGCAGAGCTTTCTCCACTCCGTTTTTCGCTCAATTTTTGGTAGTCGACCCGCGGAACCTGCAAGTGGATATCGATCCGGTCCAACAAAGGACCTGAAATGCGTTTTTGATAACTGCTGATGGCGGCAGGCGCGCAGGTACATTGACGCATGGTGTCACCGAAATAACCACACGGGCAGGGGTTCATCGCACCAACCAGCATGAAATTCGCCGGAAATGTGAACGAGCCTTGGGCGCGGCTGATGGTCACAACTTTATCTTCCAAGGGCTGCCGTAATACTTCAAGGATTCGTTTTCCGAATTCGGGCAATTCGTCCAAAAATAAGACACCCCGGTGAGCCAGAGAGATCTCACCTGGTTTGGGGATATGCCCTCCGCCCACCAGCCCAGCATGACTGATGGTGTGATGGGGAGAACGGAAAGGACGTTGACGGATGAGCGGTGTTGCGGCTGGCAGCTGATCGCTGATTGAATAAATGCGGGTCACTTCCAGAGATTCATCCAGGCTCATCGACGGCAAAATAGAGGTCATCGCCCTTGCCAACAGGGTTTTACCGGCTCCAGGCGAACCAGTCATAAGCACGTTATGCCCGCCGGCAGCTGCGACTTCCAAAGCGCGTTTGATATGCTCCTGCCCTTTGACTTCGCTGAAGTCAGTGGAAAGCATTTCAAATTCTGGTGCGCTGACATCTCCAGGCTGGAAAGGGGCGATCAAATTCTCACCGTTCAGGTGCTGCCAAAGCTGGTTGAGATTCTCAACCGGGTACACCTCAATCTCGGGGATCAAGGATGCTTCAGGCGCATCGATTGCGGGTACGTAAACCTTATGGTAGCCCTCACTGCGTGCCAAAGCGGCTGCGGCCAAAACGCCGCGAACATGCCTTACGGAGCCATCCAAAGAAAGCTCGCCAATGATGAGGGAATTATCAACCGCTTCCGGAGGGATTTGTTCGGCAGTGACCAAAACGCCTACCGCAATAGGCAGGTCAAAGAAGGGTCCTTCTTTTCGAACTGAAGCTGGAGCAAGGTTGACAGTCAGGGATTTGCGAGGGTAAACCAAAAAAGCGTTTTTGATGGCGGAATAAACGCGCTCGCGGCTCTCCTTTACCGCCTCATCTGGCAGTCCAACGATTGCCATATGCGGTAACCCCTGCCCGTAATCGACTTCGATATCGATAAGGACGCCATCAAGCCCAATTACGGCGCATGAGAATACGTGTGCGAGCATTGCACAAGTTTATCATACAGGTTCTGCGAAACTGGTCGTTTTTACAAGCTCGGCAAATTTTCCGAAAAGAGAATTTGACAATTTTAGATGTGGAACATTCACCAGGAATTCGCAGTGACTGATAAAATTCGTAGGGTGCCAGTTCGGCATGCCCATATTCCCAGGAGGCATAATGCAAAACCGAAGGAAATCTTTAAACTCAAAACTCATTTTCATCAGTTTGTTCGTAGGATTCTTAGTCGTTGGGCTACTGGCGATGCCGGTTGCCGCACAAACCGGAATCGATCAGTGGCTGGCTTTCGGCCCAGAAACCGAAGGTGAAGTGCCCGAGGTGGTGTTGCTTTCCTCTTCTGCGCAAGCCATCGAGCTCCGGGCAATCCTTCCCGGGGCTCGTTTCGGAGAAACAACCATTTCTGGCCAGAGTTATTTGACCCTCAGTGGGGACGGCTACGTTGTTTCCGGCGAGGTGGGTGCTCCTGCTTTACCGGTATTTCGGCAAATGATCGAAGTGCCACTCGGTGCAGAGGTCAGCCTGGAATTGCTGGAAGCCAACACAAAATCCGTCAGCCTGGCAGGTCTTGGGCTGCAGGGGAAAATTGCCCCGATCCAACCATCCCAGCCAAAATGTGGCGATCCAATTGAGCCTTGTGGACCTTCTACGCAGATCTATGGGGGTGGTTTCTTCCCTAACGATCACCTCACAATAACCGATGATTACATTATGCGCGGACACAGGATTGTGGTGGTTGAGATCAGACCGGTGCGCTATAACGCTTCGCTGGCTGAATTGGAAGTTACCTCCGAAATCACCTTCCGCTTGAAACTGGATGGAAGTGATATGCCTCTCACCCTTTCGGAAGCTGACCGGCTCAATTCCACACCTTTCAACGATATTTTGCAACCAGTGGTGTTGAACTATAACCAGGGACGCCCGGTGTCAATCCCCAAGACTGCTGAACGCATCCTGATCGTCACAGCGGAAATGTACCAGGCTGATCTGGCTGAATTTGTCACGTTGAAGGAAAACCAGGGTTTTTCGGTCGCAGTGGCTAACTTGACAACCGTTGGCGGGGATACCACCGCCGCAATTAAAAACTACATCAAAACCCAATATCTTGGTGCCTACCCGCCAGATTACGTGATTTTGGTTGGTGATTACATTTCCGGGAATCCGGCTGGCTCTATTACCAACTGGAATTTCCGCACCGATAGCGGATATCGTACAGATTTGCACTATTACACCATGGATAGTGAAACCGAATTTGTACCTGACATATTTGGTGGGCGATTCCCTGTGCGTACCGTCGCTCAGTTAAATGCAATGATCGATAAATATCTTGCCTATCAGGATTTGAGCGGTGTTGAGCCCTGGATTAAAAAAGCAGAGTTTCTTGCATCCAACGATGGAAGTTATTACTGGATGGCAGAGGCATCTCATAATTATGTGATCGATAGCTATACCTTCCCTCAAGGTTACAACGGTATCTTTCCAAACAATCCTCAACCTGGTGGAGATAAGATCTATGCGATCACATATGGTGGTGATGGCGCGGACGCAGTGGCATCCATGAATGATGATCGATCGTTCATTGTATATTCTGGCCATGGTGCTACAACATTTTGGGATGCACCTCGAGTTAACCAAACTGACATTCGAAATATGACAGGTGAGGCGATCGCATACGTAGCTTCTCACGCCTGCATCACAGCAGATTTCAATACCGCTGAATCTTTTGGAGATACTTGGGTGATTGAACCAGTAAATGGTGGGTTAACCTTTTTTGGTGCCAGTGATAATTCGTACTGGGACCAAGACGACCTGCTGGAACGAATAATTTTTGACACACTTTATGATGACCCCGAATTGATTGATGTGCCCAGTGTGGGAAACATGACCCATGCAGGTTTACTGGCTGTTGACACGCAGCTTTCGATGGGTGATTATTATTGGGAAGAGTATCACATTTTTGGTGACCCGAGCCTTGTGATCACAATGGGTCCAAAATACCCGGATTTCCGCATCAACGCTGCCCCATCAGCCATCAAAACCTGCAATAATTCCAGCACGGATGCGATGATAGGTGTGACTTCGATCAACGAATACGTTACCCCCGTTAATCTGGCGGCTTCTGCACTGACGGGCTTCACAACAACTTTCGCCAATAATCCGGTCACTCCTCCGGGCTCAACCAGCGCCACCATTGAGGGCGATGGAACTGCCGGGACTGGCACGCAAACTTTGGTGATCACAGGAACTTCAGGCGATTTGATTCACACTGCTGAGATTGATCTTTCCATTTTCGCCCCAATCACCAGCAGTCCAGAACTGTTAACCCCGATAAACAACTCCAAGGACATCTCCCCGCTAACTTCATTCGCGTGGACGTCGGTGCCAAATACAGAAACCTATCGTCTGCAAGTTTCAACCAATCCTGGTTTCAGCATGTTAGTGGTCGATCAGGCTGGGATTGTCGATACAAGTTACGCATTGACAGCAAGCCTTGCAACTGACACGCTATATTATTGGCGCGTGTATGCCGAGAATATCTGCGGCAACGCTATCAGCACCCAGACTTTCACCTTCCGCACCAGTCCTGGTCCGGGTGATTGTGGTGAGGGCACGGAAAAACAGGTGATCTTCTTTGCTGATTTCGAGGGCGGTCTTGGTAGTTGGGAAAATCCGATCAATACCTTCAAATTTGATATAACCACTGTAAGAGCTTATTCACCGGTTAACTCAGTTCTGGCCAGCGTGCCTGAAACGCAATCCGACCAACGATTGATCTCACCGGTAATGTCTATTCCAGACACTACGGAACCAGTTTCGTTGATCTTCTGGCATCGGTGGACGTTTGATAGCCCGAGCGCGTGCAAGGATGGCGCTATCCTGGAAGCCACAATTAATGGAGGCACAACGTGGGTCCAGGTGGAAAACTCAAACCTCCTTACCAATGCCTATAACGGTTCGATAAAGAGCGGCGAATTTAACCCATTGGCTGGCAGACAAGCATGGTGTTTTGGCACGGATGACTGGGTTCGTACAGTCGTGCAGCTCACACCCTACAAAGGTAAAACCGTACAGTTCCGTTTCCGTTTAGGTACAGGTATCGGTGGGGCAGCTGAAGGCTGGTATATCGATGACGTTTCCCTGCAGACTTGTGTTGCAAACACTCAGACTTACGATCTTTACTTACCTGTTGTATTGACAGGGAACTAAGTAAATCTGATCAACCTTTCAAAGCACTTCACCGTATTCATTGGTGAGGTGCTTTTTTATTAGTAAACCGAGGAAAACGAAAGGGGTAGCTAGGGAAGAGACCAGCCTGTTTCAAAAAAAGCATGCCAATGGAAACTTGACGGATATGGTCACCCTTAAACGGCAATAGAGACTTGTCCCTACATTTGGATTCTATTTCGGATCAAAAATCGCCGTTATAATCATGGGAACTTTGGATGGTGTCATGTGACGAAAACTGTATACCGCTATTTGATTTCCCTGGCAATGATTCTGATCTTATCCACGGCATGCGAACCGCTCGCACAGCCAGTTCAGTCCACTGTGACGGTTCCTGAAGCGGCTTTGCCAACGGAAACGCCTGAACCCACACCCATTCCTCCCATACCAACACCCACCGAAGCACCCGTTAAAGTCTGGTTCGAACCTGCACTGCCCAACGACCTTTTGGAAAATGAACTGAAGGCTTTTGTGGAGCAATCTGGTGCTGAAAAAAAAGAATCATCATTGCAATTAACATTCAGTCCTGAAGGTGAACTTAGCCAATGGATTTTTGCCCTGGTAGCGCCATTCGCAACCGTGACAGATTCAGTTACGACTGAAGAATTCCTCGATTTTTGGCAGAATGGGGCCTCTTTTCCAGCTACTGAGTTAGTGATGGAAAAGACTGCTTTTGCTGGTCTGAAAACTATGTATGGTGAACCCGTAGGTAAGGTC
>DOEX01000137.1:0-3248 GCA_003532515.1 Anaerolineaceae bacterium
GCTTCCATAATCGTGAATTATACCCGTGCCACTAATGGCTGTGTCAACGTGGAATGAGCAAGTACTGCTCGTTTCGCTCCCAGCATCATGATCCCTACGGTACGGACGGGATTCAGTCTATCTGAGTTGTCTGAATTATCGCATGTAGAGGAATTGACCCTACTTCTCTCCGCCAAATAGACCGTAAAGCCTCGGCACTTGATCTTCCAGTGCCCAGGTTTCGCTGCGCCAGCAAAAGATATCGCCGATCCCGCCATACTCAAAGGCAACGATCTCTGGTTTTGGCCATACACCAGACCGTATTCGCTCTGCAGCCCATTCAACCACCGCCCAATCCTGCGGTTGCAGCTCAAAATGATCAGTGGGAAAACCGGCATACTCGCGGATACCAGTGATGTGCAATTCTGCCAGCTGACTTATTGGCAGCCTGGTTATATAGTCCTTGAAGTCGATTCCAAATGCCTGGGCGCTGATCTGTGCATGCGAAAGGTCCAGCAACAAACCCAGGTCGCAATCCTCAATCACTTCGCTAATCAATTCAGGATCAGCAGCCAATCTCAGTTGCGGCAGAAATTCATGCCAGGGCAGATTTTCTACGATAATCTTCACGTCCGGTAATTGGTCACGAAGGTAGGCAATATCCTCTTTCCAATTATTAAAGAGTTCTTTTCTGTTCACCCGATTGTCTGCTTCCAATGTGGGATGATTCGAAAGGTGAGTGTTCAGATAGGGAGTTTGGGTTGTTTGCAAAAAGCGTCTGATCAGATCAAAATTCAAATACTGAATATTGCGAGCGCCAACCGATATTTCAAAATGGATGTACACCGGTCCAAATGGTTGGGCTGTGCTGACAATCCCATCCCATTCCGGGCATTTGAGCAAGTCAACTTTAACTGCACCTTGCTTAAGTAAATCCCTCAAAGGGGTGGAGTAGTTTACAGCAAACTTCATTTTAGGCTGAGGTAGCCCCAGCTTCCGCTTCGCCAAATGGGTCTAACTTTGTTTCCAGATCATGGCGGAATTGCTTGGTGTAGAGGTTGTAGTAAATACCACGCTGTTGGATCAGACTTCCATGGCTGCCGCTTTCTGCGATCTGACCTTCTTCGATCACGAAAATTTGATCAGCGGCTTTGATGGTTGAGAGGCGGTGAGCAATGATGAAGCTTGTGCGTCCAGTCATGAGTTGCAGCATGCCTTTTTGGATCAGGGCTTCTGTTAGCGTGTCCACCGAACTGGTGGCTTCATCCATCACGAAAATATCCGGCTCTGCCAGCAGAGCCCTCGCAATGCTGATCAATTGTTTCTGACCGACAGAAAGCAAATTGCCTCCCTCGCCCACGTTTTGATCAAAACCGTGTTCAAAACTGGTGATGAAGTCATATGCGCCGGCAAGCTTTGCGGATTCTTCTATTTGGGCATCACTGGCTTCCAGATTCCCGTATCGCAAGTTTTCACGAATGCTGCCCGAGAAAAGGTGCGGAGTTTGCAGCACCACGCCGATGCGACTTTGGATATTATTTAGGTCGTACTCCAGGTAGTCATGTCCAGCGATGAGTATCCTGCCAGCTGTAGGTTCATAAAATCGACAAAGCAAGTTAACCGTTGTTGTTTTGCCTCCACCGGTTGGTCCAACCAGGGCAATGGTTTGCCCCTGCTTGACATGGAAATTCAAATTCTGAATGACAGGTTCTCCGTCTTCGTATTGAAAGGAAACGTTCTCAAAAATGACATCGCCTACCAACGAGGTTGAGGGCAAGGTGTTTTCGCGGTTAATAATCGCTGGTTTGGTGTCTTGCAGAGAGAAAACACGTTCGGATGAAGCCACAGCATTTTGCATTTCAGCATAAACACGGGCAAGATCCTGGATAGGCCAGAGGATCATCATGATATAGGCAACAAAAGCCTGCAAACCGCCAACAGTCAAGGTCGTACCAGTCACCATTAATCCGCCCCGCCAAAGCACCAATACCAGTGAAATTGCGCTGATGGTCTGAATAGTGGGGAGATAGACCGCGGAAAGGAAGGCAGCCCGGTAACTTGAGCGAAACATATTTGTGGAAAGAACTTCGAACGCCTCTAGGTTCTTATTCTCCCTGCGTAAGGCTTTGACCACGCGGACGCCGGTGATGTTTTCGTTTAATGAGGCGGTCATCTTCGAATTCGCTTTGCGCGACTGTCGGTAATGGCGGTAGATGTTTACCCTAAATTTGAATGAAACAATGATCATGACCGGCAACGACATGATTACGATCCATGCCAGTCTCGGCTCTATCGAAAACATGTAAATTGAAGCAAAGATAATGTTGGTAACAGCCCAGGTGGTATCAATGATGCCCCATGTAAGCAGGTCAGCCATCTTTTCGGTATCTGAGGTGACGCGCGACATGATCCAGCCGAGCGGTGTCTTGCTAAAATATGAAAGTGAGAGCTTCTGAATATGGTTAAAAAGGGTTTTGCGAAGGTCGTAGCGTACCCGCTCACCCTGCAACCCTATCAAATAGATAAACAGGAAAAAACCGAAGGATTGCGCTAAGACGATCGATCCGTAGATGGTAAACAATCTGACCAAGGCAGTGACATCGCCCAGGACTATGCCTTCATCGAGGATGCGCTTGTTGAGGATCGTAAAATAGGCATCCAGAAATGAAACCAACGCTATACCAATCATGGCGAACAGCATGGTTTTCCAGTGCGGCTTTAAAACCGTCAGAAGACGTCGCAGGACAGGACCTTGAGAGGTCACATTGTCATCGTACTCGGATTCATCATAGAACGTCGACACTGTCAATTTCCTTTTGTAGTTCGCTGTCGATGCGCGTCTGGATATTATAAATATCACGGTACATGCCTGGTTCAGCGAGTAATTGTTCGTGGGTGCCACATTGGGCAATTTGACCTTTATCGAAGACCAGGATCAGATCAGCTGCCATAATGCTCTGGATGCGGTGGGCAATGATGAAGGTGGTACGGTTCTTCATTAGTTTGTCCAGCGCTTCGCGGATCTGCATCTCGGTTTCCATATCCACAGAGGACGTGGAGTCGTCGAGGATCAGAATACGCGGATTGATCAGTAGCGTACGGGCGATAGCGATGCGTTGCTTTTGCCCTCCGGAAAGGGTCACGCCGCGTTCTCCAACGAGTGTGTCATAACCATCTGTGAAGGTGAGGATTACATCGTGAATGGCTGCCTCGCGTGCGGCTTGTTCAATTTCTTCCTGCGTTACTTCGCGGTGGACTCCATAGGTAAT
>DOEX01000137.1:3255-3833 GCA_003532515.1 Anaerolineaceae bacterium
CTGCCGCCAGTGACATCGTAGAAGCGGGGAAGTAAATTAACCAATGAGGTCTTACCGGATCCGGTCGAACCCAGCAGCGCCACCACTTGCCCTGCCTCGCATTTAAAAGAGACATCTTTCAATACCGGGTGCTCTTTTTCGTACTCGAAGTCCACATCTTTGAACTCGACTTGTCCGAGGATACCATCAGTGGGCTCATAGGTACAGGAAAGGAGATCCTCTTCGGGAGCTTTAAGGATTTCGGAGACACGCCCAAAAGAAACAAAGGCGCGAGACGTGTCCACGATCAGACGACCAAGGTTGCGGATGGGCCAAATAAGCCAGGCAAGCAGGGAGTTGAAGGCGACAAAGTTGCCTATGGTGAGTGTACCGTTGATAACCATCATCGCAGCGGTGAAGTTGCTGAATATCTGCTGACCTGCGCTGATCAAGTCGGAAATTGGCCAGAAGAAAGAATGCATCAGATTCAGTTTTCTACCGCGATTAAACTTCTCTAAATTGTTGGTATCAAACTTTTCGATCTCATAATCCTGGCGGGCAAAAGCCTTAACAACCCGAACACCACTAAGGTTTTCTTG